>CAJPFZ010000033.1 GCA_905339355.1 Burkholderiaceae bacterium | reverse complement strand
CGAATCCCTCGTCACCGGCGAATCGCTGCCGGTGGCGAAGAGCGCGGGCGACGCCGTCATCGGCGGCTGCATCAACGGCACCGGCAGCTTCACGCTGCGCGCCACCGCCGTCGGCGGCGACACCGTGCTCTCCGGCATCGTGAAAATGGTCGACCATGCCCAGGCCGCCAAGCTGCCGGTGCAAAAGCTCGCCGACCGCATCTCGGCGCGCTTCGTGCCGACGGTCGGCGTGCTGGCGGGACTGACATTCGGCGGCTGGCTGCTGGCCGGCCACCCGGCGGCGCGCGCGCTGTCCCATGCCGTCGCCGTGCTGCTCATCGCCTGTCCTTGCGCGCTGGGACTGGCCACGCCCACCGCCATCATGGTCGGCACCGGCCAGGCGGCGCGGAGCGGCATCTACATCCGCAACGGCGAGGCGCTGGAGACCGCGAGCAAGCTGACCACCCTGGTCTTCGACAAGACCGGCACCATCACCGAGGGCAAGCCGGTGGTGACGGATTTTCTCGCCGCAGAAAGCGAGGACGAAGCCGCACTGGCGACTCTCATCGCCTCGGCGGAAGCGCCCTCGGAGCATTTCCTCGGCCAGGCGCTCGCCGCCTGGGCGCGCGAGCGCGGCGCCAAGGTGCGCGCGGCGAAGGACTTCAGTGCCCGACCCGGGCGCGGCGTGCAGGCCTTCGTCTCCGGCAAGACCATCCGCATCGGCAACGCCGCGCTGCTCGAGGAAGCCGGCATCGACACCGCGGAATTCGCCGCGCAGGCCGAAGCCTGGGCCGGCGAAGGCAAGACACCGGTGTTCGTGGCGATCGGCCAGCGCTGCGCGGCGCTCCTCGCCGTCGCCGACCGGCCGCGCGAAGGGGCCAGGGAAGCCATCGCCCTGCTGCATCGCCTGGGCCTGACCACCGTCATGGCCACCGGCGACCTCGAGGCGACGGCGCAGCACATCGCGCGCCAGGTCGGCATCGACCGTGTCGTGTCGCGCGCGACGCCCGCCGACAAGCTGGCCCTGGTGCGCAGCTTCCAGGCG
>CAJPFZ010000032.1 GCA_905339355.1 Burkholderiaceae bacterium | reverse complement strand
CGGAAGTCCTCCGCCTGTCGATGGAAGAACAGAGGCGCTTTGCCGCATTGCTGCTCGATCCTCCTGCGCCCTCTCCGGCGACGAAACGTGCGGCCAAGGCCCACAAGAAGCTTATCGCCTCAGCCCGGTGACGGCGAAGTTCCGTATAGAGGGGATCGCGCGGGGGACATGACCGCGTCGGCTGCACCGGCTTCAGAAGGACACCAGTCGTCCGACCCTTCGGCATGCCGAAGGGTGCCTCGAACTGAGAGCGTTCGGCATGCCGAAGAGCGGCGACGGCCTCGGAACCTTCGGCATGCCGAAGGTAGGAGTGGTTTCCGCAAAAAAAGGGCCCGCCACAAGACGGGCCAAGAGCCGCCGCAAGGCTCAACGATCTTGGGGTGGCATTAGCTCCAGCGCCGCCAGCTGCTCAGCCTGCGCGATCAGTGACTCGGCCGCCGCAAGCCACTGACAGATGCGCACGAGATGGACCGCGGAGCCGGCCTTGTCGCAAGCCGCATCCGCGCCCAGGATAGTCAGCTGGAGCAGCTCGTGGGACTCGCAGATGTGCTTGTGCAAGCACCTGCGCTCCAGCCCCGACAACTGCAGACCACATGCGTCACCCACACGCGATGCGTCAGGCAGCTTGCGTTGCACGGCAGCCATCGTGTGAACCCGACCTGGTCGTTCAGCGCGGTTCGACGACCACGGGCTGCAAGCGTTCGACACTGCCGATGCCGGTGTCCGCAATGCGGCGCCGGCCCGCATCGAACGACGGCGCCGGCTGGAACCGGTTCGCAAAGTCACCGTGCTCGAGCGGCACCACCATGCCTCCGCCGAGCACGGACACAAGCCAGGCCACGAGCGCTGCCGTCACGATGGCCAAAACAACCAGACGAGCCTTCATCGTTCTCTCCCTGTACGAGCAGGGCATGCGGCGCCAAGCCGGCACGCCCCCTTTTCCATGCTCAGAACGGCAACGCGTTGTCCGCCGTCGCGGCACGCACGCCGGCAGGACTTGCGGTGCCGCCGATGTACGCCGTGCGGCCGTCATTGCTCACCGTCGGCGCCGCCTTGATCTGCAGCTGCCAGTGGGTCTTGTAGACACCCTTGTGCGACTCCTCGTCCTCGCCCACCTTCTCCGCGTGCTCGACGAAGCCGAAGTACCGCGCCGTCTTCACGCCGCGCCGCACGTTGACCTCCTTGAACAGACGACCGTAGAACGGCCCGATCAGCCACTCGTCCGGCGCATCCTTCGGCGAATCCGCATCACGCGGCTTGGTGTTGCCGACCTTCAAGCTGAGGTAGTCGTTGCCGCTGTCGCGCGCCACGCGCTTCCAGCCGGCCACGTTCACGCGCCCCTGCTCGGTCTCGATCAGCCCGCGCATGACGGGCCCGTCGTCCACGCGTTCGTCGACCGGAATCGCGAACAGCACGAACTTGCCTCGGGTATTGCCGTCCAGCGCGATCCCCGCCTGCTGCTCGTCGCGGCGTTCACGCGTGTCGGACGCCTTGGTGGTCATCTGCTTCTTGGCTGCTGCGGTCTTGCTCATTTGCCTCTCCTTTTGGCGTTGCGAGTGGCTCTTCCACTCACTACTAATTTAGTCCATACGCAGGCCTTTCTCAAGTATTTATACTTTACGTCTGTGATAGCTTGAAACCCCATTTTTTCCCGTAGTAGCAACGACTTATGCGAAGGTCAACGCAGCGAAGAACAAGAGGCGCAAGGCGCGCCTCTACGCACGGTTCGCTGACCTCAGATCAAGCCGAGCCGCGCAAACGACACCTGCGCACCGCCGGCGATCAGGATGTGATCGAGCAGACGCACGTCGACGCGGCGCAGCGCGTGCCGCAGTGCATGCGCCAGAAACTTGTCCGCGACCGAAGGCCCGCCGCTGATGGGATACGAATGGGAGCAGATGACGGACACCGCCTTGTGGCGCAGAGCCGCTTTCGCGACTTCACGCGGATTCACGTCCGTGCGGCCCAGCG
>CAJPFZ010000031.1 GCA_905339355.1 Burkholderiaceae bacterium | reverse complement strand
CGACCAGCAGCTCCTCCGCTATTCGCGGCACATATTGCTGCCGCAGCTCGGCATCGAAGGCCAGGAGCGCCTGCTCGCGGCGCGCGCGCTGGTGGTCGGCGCCGGCGGGCTCGGCTCGCCGGCGGCAATGTACCTCGCCTCGGCCGGCCTTGGCACCATCGTGCTCTGCGACGGCGACACGGTGGATCTCACCAACCTGCAGCGACAGATCCTGCATCACAGCGCCTCGGTCGGCAGGCCGAAGGCGATATCCGGCCGCGACACGCTGGCCCTGCTGAACCCCGATGTGCAAGTCATGCCGCTGGAGCAGCGGCTGGAAGGCGTTGCACTTGAGGATCAGGTGGCGGCGGCGGATGTCGTACTCGACTGCTCCGACAATTTCAGCACGCGTCACGCCATCAACCGCGCCTGCGCGAAGCACCACAAGCCGCTGGTCTCAGGCGCCGCCATCCGCTTCGACGGCCAGGTCTCGGTGTTCGACCTGCGCCAGCCGGCCAGCCCCTGCTACAACTGCCTCTTCCCTGAAGGCCAGGACACGGAAGAAGTGCGCTGCGCCGTAATGGGCGTCTTCGCCCCGCTCACCGGCATGATCGGCACGGCCCAGGCAGCCGAGGCCCTGAAGCTCGTCGCCGGTTGCGGGGAATCCCTTTCGGGAAGATTGTTGCTGCTCGACGGCCTGGCGATGGAGTGGCGCTCGATCCAGCTCGGCAAGGATCCGGGCTGCACGGTGTGCGGCCCTGCCTGTGGCTGAGCGCCTACCGGCGCTTCAGCCAGGTGGCATGGCGCAAGCTCGCCGGCGCGTGGGCGAACAGGACCGACAGCACGAGAATCAGCCAGAACAGCACGGCGCGTTGCGCCGGCCAGGCCAACAGGATGCCGAGCAGGATCAGCTTGCCGGCCATGGCCAGGCCGACGTATTCGTGGAAGTAGTCGGGCCGCGACCAGCCGTCGAGGGCCAGGATGATGGAGCCGGAAACCACCGCCGTCATGCCGAAGGCAATCCAGCGGGCCTCGGGAATGTCGCCCAGAACCCCTGCGCCGAGACCGACGACGCCGACCAGATGCAGGGCGCGCAGCAGGTTGACCAGCCAGCGCTTGCCGGGAAAATCGCGGACGGGCTCTGCCAGCCCCTTCATGCCGCCGGCGGCCGGGCGAGGATGCGAATGTCTGAACCGACGCAGCGCAGATCGACGATCTTCAGGTCGCGGCGGCCGCAAAGGTCGGTCAGCTCCGGCAGGGGGAACATCTCGCGCCCGCTGCCGAGAATCGTCGGCGCGAAATACAGCAGCAGTTCATCCA
>CAJPFZ010000030.1 GCA_905339355.1 Burkholderiaceae bacterium | reverse complement strand
CGACTGGCTGCAGCACGGCATCGAGCGCATCGAAGCACTCCGGCCGCGCCGCGTGCTGGAGATCGGCTGCGGCAGCGGCATGATCCTGCGCCGGCTCGCGCCGCGCTGCGAGCGCTACCTCGGCACGGACGTGTCGCACGCGGCGGTGCAGCGCCTGCGCTCCGATGGGCGGCTGCCGCCTGGCGTCGAGCTGCTGCAAGCGCCTGCCAACGACTTCAGCGCGATCGCCGCGACCCGCTTCGACACCGTGGTGCTGAACTCCGTGGTTCAGTACTTCCCGGGCCTCGCGTACCTCGACGAGGTCATCCGTTCGGCGCTCGACGTGATCGAAGGGCCGGGCCACGTGTTCATCGGCGATGTGCGGCACCACGGTCTGCTGGAGGCCTTCCACCTGTCGGTGCAGCTGTACCGGGCGCCCCCAGAGCTTTCCGTGGCACGGCTCGTGGCGCGCACCGGGGAGGCGCTGCGCGCCGAACGCGAGCTCACGATCGCCCCCGGGTGGTTCTTCGCGCTGCAGCGCCGCTGCCCGCGCATCAGCCAGGTCCGCGTCATCCCCAAGCAATCCGCGCATGACAACGAGATGAGCGTCTTCCGCTACGACGTCGTGATGCGCGTGGGCGGCGAGGCGGTCGCGGCCGACCCGGTCGAATGGATCGACTGCGCGGGCCTCGCAGCGACCGACGTGCTCGCCCGTCTCGGCGCGGCCACGGCTGCGCGCGTGGGGCTGCGTCAGGTGAGCGACCGGCGAGTGGAGCCGGCCTTGGCTGCGCTGGCGCTTCTGGACGAGGACGCCGATGCCACCGTGTCGCAGTTGCGCGGACGGCTGCAAGCCCGTGCGTCCACAGGCCTGGGCTGCGACGATCTGGCGCAATGGTGCGCCGCGCGCGGGCTTGCGGTGCAGTTCAGCGTGTGCCCGCGTTCGAATGGGAGCGCCTGGCATGCCGTGGTGGCGCGTGACTTCGGCGCGGGCGGCGTGGACTGGGCGCATGGCGATGCCATGGCGCGCGCGGGGGCAGCGCTGGCGAACGATCCGCTGCAGGCACGCCGTGCCGTGCTGCTGTCGCAGCAGCTGCGTGAGCACGTGCGCGACGGCCTGCCCGAGTACATGGTGCCCGCCGCCTGCGTCCTGCTCGACGCCATGCCGTTGACACCCAACGGCAAGCTGGACCGCAAGGCATTGCCGGCGGCAGACTCGGCGCAGGCGCCCGACCGCACGTACGAAGCGCCGCTCGGCGACACGGAGCGGCGTCTCGCGCAACTGTGGTGCGAGCTGCTGAAGCTGCCGCACATCGGCCGGCAGGATCACTTCTTCGAGTTGGGCGGGCATTCGCTGCTGGCCGCGCGCCTGGCCTCCGCCGTGCGGCAGGCGCTGGGTCTCTCCATCGCGGTGAGCACCGTGTTCGAGCATCCGGTGCTCAGGGATCTGGCGCAGGCGCTGGGCCGCTGCGCGATCGATGCGCTGCCGCCGCTGACGGCGCTGCCGCGCACAGGCGGTGACATGCCGCTCTCGTTTGCGCAGCAGCGGCTTTGGTTCCTGAGCCGGCTCGACGGGTCGAGCGCCGCGTATCACGTCTCGCAGGAATACCGCCTCGAAGGGCGCCTTTGCCTCGCCACGCTGCAGCGCTCCCTGGACCGCATCGTCGAGCGCCATGAAGCGCTGCGTACGCACTTCGCCGTCGTCGGCGACACGCCGGTGCAGCGCATCGGCCATGCCGGCGCCGGGTGGCCAATGCAGGAACATGACCTGACGGGATGCGAGGACGCAGCCGAGGCGCTCGATCGACTGCGAAACGAGCAGGCGCAGCGCCCCTTCGACCTGCAGACGGGCCCGCTGATCCGTGCCGGGCTGTACCGCTTGTCGGCGGACGAACACCGGCTGGTGCTGACGCTGCACCACATCGTGGCCGACGGCTGGTCCCTCGACGTGCTGACGCGCGAACTGTGCACGCTCTACCGGGCCGGTGCTGCTGGCGGCGACGACCCGCTGCCGCCGCTGCCGCTGCAGTACGCCGATCACGCAGCGTGGCAGCGCCGCTGGCTGGACGGCGAGCGGCTGCAGCAGCAGGCGAACTACTGGCGCGGCGTACTGGCGGGCGCGCCGACGCGGCTGGAGCTGCCGTCGGACCGGCCGCGTCCCGCGCGGCAGGATCCGCGTGGCGCCAGCGTGGCGCGCGCCTTGGACGCAGGCCTGGCCGCGGCGCTGCGAGCGCTGTCGCAGCGCCATGGCGTGACGACGTTCATGTGCATGCTGGCCGCATGGGCGGTCGTGCTGGCGCGGCGTGCCGGGCAGCCGGATCTGGTGATCGGCATGCCGGTCGCCAATCGACCGGCAGGCGAGACCCACGCGCTGATCGGCTTTTTCACCAACACCGTGGCCCTGCGCCTGGACGTGAGCGGCGAGCTGGACGTGGCCGAGCTGCTCAAGCAGGTGCGCTCGCGCACGCTCGCGGCGCAGCTGCATCAGGACCTGCCGTTCGAGCAGGTGGTTGAGCGAGTCAACCCGGTGCGCAGCCTGGCGCACACGCCGCTGTTCCAGGTGGCGTTCAAC
>CAJPFZ010000029.1 GCA_905339355.1 Burkholderiaceae bacterium | reverse complement strand
ACGTGACGGCGCTGTGCACCGGCGAGCCGCGCGGTGGGCAGGTAGCTTTCGTTGGCGACCAGCTGGTCGTAGAAGCTCGTCACGTCGAGCACGTAGGCGCCCATCTCGACGAGCATCAGCCCGAGGTCGCCGGGCTCGCGTGCACGCCAGTCGTCGAGCGCGGGTTCGCGGCCGACGCCAGCGAGCAGGCTGCGGCGCCAGTCCGGGAACAGGCCGGGCGCGCGCGGCAGCAGCGCGAGCCCCGCTGCGATGGCCAGCGGCGTGGGGCAATGGTGTTCGTCGCAGCGGCAGCTCATGAGGTTCTCCGCGCCGCGAGCCGGGCCTTCGACAAGCTCAGGCCGAACGGAAATGCAAGCTCAGCCCGGCCCTTCGATACCTCAGGGCGAGCGGGTTCAGGCCTGGACGCATTCATCAGGCACCTCCCTCCATCACCAACCGCACCGCCCCGCGTTCTGGAAGGTCGCGGTCGTTGGCGACGCGCACCAGTTCGTTCACGCCGACCGGCAGCAGGAATTCGTTGAAGTCGCGCCAGTCGAACCAGCCGCGGCGGCGCACCTTCATGCCTTCGACGGCGCGCACGCCCGGCACCGCCTGCAGCGCCGCGATCAGCGCGGCGCGCGAGAGCGGGGTGCCGAAGCGGAAGTTGTCGGGATCGAAGAAGCCTTCGCCGCCATGCGGCCCGAACAGCGCCACGAGCGCCGCCTGCTTCACCTCGCCGCGGTAGGCGTTGGGGGCGACACACAGGCGGATCTCGAGATCGATGTCGGCATAGCGCGGGTCCATCACCTTGGCTTCGCGGCCCGCCATGCGAACGCGGTCGATCAGCTCCTCCAGTTCTAGGCGGTGCGCGCTCGACAGGCCGAACTCGTCGCGCGGGTCCGGCGTCACGAACACGGTCGACCAGCTGCCGGTCCAGCGCACCGCGGCGCCGGCCTGCTGGACCCACGGCAGGCGGCCGGCGATTTCTTCGTAGTCGGCCGGCTGCACCGCGCGGTAGGTCAGCGCGCGAAACGCCTGCGGCGCGTGGGTGCGGATGTGCTCGGCCGTTTCCGGGTCGCGCCCGCCCGCGGCGGCCAGCGGATTGATGACCGCCGCCACGCCCGGCGGCACACCGTCAGGGAACTGAACCAGCGTGTCGGGCGCGACGTTCATGCGGCTGCCGTTGCCGAGCCGGTGGCGCAGCGTGAAGCGCGAGCCTTCGGTGGGAACCATGCCGAATTCGCCGTCGCCGAAGCGCAGCGTGTGGCCCTCGCCGCTCGCGTAGTCGGCGAGCTGCGTGAGCCGGCCCATGCGTTCGAATCCGACGACCCGCTCGTACGTCCCGTCCTCGAGCGTGTAGACCTGGTGCGTGGGCTTGGCGGTTTCCTCGCCCACGAGCGCATCGAGCCAGTCCCACGGGCCGTCGCCGTCGCGAACGAGGTCGACCTCGGGCTGCATGCGCATGCCGCCGGCGGTGGCGATGGGCAGCCACACGAGCGGCGTGCTCTTAGAGTCCGGCAGCGAGAACAGGAACTTCACGCGCGAGGCGTTGTCCTCTGCGCTGCCCGCCTGCGGGTAGCACAAGGTGCTGTTGGTGCCGATGCGCTCCAGCGCGAGCGGCAGCTCGGGTTCGGGGTCGAGCGGGTCCGTCACAGGTCCGATGCGAAACCGCTGCGTGAGCGTGCGACCGGAGGTCGCGGGCAGCAGGTTGCCGCGCAGCACCAGCGTGTCGAGATCGAGGTCGAACGGCGTGGGCACGTCCCACGCGATGCGCGTGATCGGCAGCGCCAGCAGCGGGTCGACGTCGTCGCGCGCGTCGACGATGCGCACGGCGAGGCGGCGCTCGGGCACGTCGGGCGACGTGGGCTGCGTGCGCAGCAGCACCCAGCGGCCGGCCTCGTCGATCAGCGGCTCGGGCTGCAGGTCGATCGCGTGCGCGCCCTGCAGCGTCAGCGTGGAGCTGCCGGCAGGCAGGCAGGTGTCGTGTTCGTCCCAGATGTAGGCGGCGAGCTGGTTGCGCGCCGGCGACACGGGGTAGGCCACCGGCGGCACGGGTGGCAGCGGCGGCGCGGCCAGCGGCATGTCGCGCAGCCCCTTGCCGACCTCGAAGAACACCTGCGCATGCGCGTCGCACACGGGCGTGCCGGCGTCGACGGTGACGACCGCGCTCGCCTCCACATCGAGCCAGGCGAAAGCGCCCGAGCCGTCGTCCAGCCGGTAGTCGACGAGGCGCGCCAGGTGCCGCAGTGAACGGCGCTGCGTGGCGGTGTCGAGCGTGAATTCGCGCGCGAGGCGGTCCTGCGCGTAAGCGAACTCGTCGCCGAGCGCGGCGAGCAGCTCCAGCACCATCATGCCGACATCGGCCTCGACGCGGTCCTGCCAGTCTGGGTAGCGCTGCGACGCGAAATCCATCAGCGCCTGCCGGAAGCTCCAGAAGTCGCGCGCCCGGTAGTCGACCGGAAAGTCCACCGG
>CAJPFZ010000028.1 GCA_905339355.1 Burkholderiaceae bacterium | reverse complement strand
TCCACCGCCTGCCGTTGGCCGCCGGCTGGACGGATGGCCGCGATTTTCCGGCGCCCGCGGGAAAGACCTTCCGCGAGTTGTACAAGGAGCGACGCAAATGAGCAGCCGCGACGCCATCCTCGGCAGGGTGCGTTCCGCGCTCGGCCGCAAAGTCAGTCCCGCCGACACGGCGACCATCGATGCCCACCTCGCCGCCCACCCCGTCGGCCTGCAGCCGCCGCGCGACTGGGAACCGGAGCTGCGCTTCCGCACCCGCGCCGAGGCGCTCGCCAGCACCGTCGAGAAAGTGTCGAGCCTGCAATCCGTGCCCGGCGCCGTGGCGCGCTATCTGGTGGCACACAACCTGCCCACCGGCGGCGTCTGCTGGCCCAGCCTGCGCAAGCTCGACTGGATCGGCGCCGGCCTCGGCATGGAGGATCGCCCGGCACGCGGCGACGACCTCGTCGGCGTCACCGGCTGCTACTGCGCCATCGCCGAGACCGGCACGCTGATGCTGCTCTCCGGCGCCGACACGCCGGCGGCGGCGAGCCTGCTGCCGGAGACCCACATCGCCATCGTCGAGACGGCGCGCATCGTGCCCTTCATGGAGGACGCCTGGGCGCTCGCGCGCGCCGAGCATGGCCGCCTGCCGCGCGCCGTGAACTTCGTCTCCGGCCCCTCCCGCACCGCTGACATCGAGCAGACGGTGACGATGGGCGCGCACGGGCCCTACCGCGTGCATATCATCCTCGTTGGTTGATTTCCCGCCGTCCTGGGGGGGGCTGACTTTTTCCGGAACCTGATTAGCGACAGCCTTCAGCCAAGGCCTGCTCAGCCCTGAAACATCGCTGTGGGAGCGGCGTCCTCGCCGCGATTACAGCCGCCAATATCGCGGCGAGGACGCCGCTCCCACAAAGCCTGCTGAGCATTGTCACTAAGCAGGTTCCCGGAATCGAACTTGAACGGTAGCTACCGCGTGCGGTAGCTGGCGTGGCAGGCCACGCAGTTTTCCGTCAGCTTTGGCAGCAGCGCCAGGGCGCGCTCGCGGTCGCCGCCGGCAGCGGCCGCGGCGAACTCGCTGGCGGCCAGGTGGCCGTTGCGGCCCAGGTCATGCATCGCCGCCGGCATCTGCGGCCCCGGCCGGGCCTCGAACGGCAGACGGGCGTTCTTGCCCATCGCACTGCGTCCGAGCCTGGCTTCCGCAACCTCGCCGGCCTCCTTGACCTTGTT
>CAJPFZ010000027.1 GCA_905339355.1 Burkholderiaceae bacterium | reverse complement strand
GCCGACACCATAGCAGCCCGAAAGTGCCGACTGGCACAACCCTTGCAAAGCATGGGCCGGGTGTGACGCTGCACCCCGGCCTCGCCCGCGCACGGCAGGCCATGCTCACGACGCTGTTGAGCAGTCATGTGCCTCCCGCTTCGGCTGCACGCCGCAGCTTCCACGGAGACCATGTTTTCAATGTCGAGCTTCAAGACTTTCCTGCGCGCGGGACACGCGCCGACGCTGGTGTCGGCCTTCCTGTACTTCGGCTTTTCCTGCTGCATCTGGGTGCTCAACGGCGCGATGGCGCCGTTCATCTCGGAGACCTTCCAGCTCTCGCCGGCGCAAAAGGGCTTGATGCTGTCGATTCCGATCTTCGCCGGCGCGCTGATGCGCTTTCCGCTCGGCGTGCTGGCGCAGTACATCGGCCGCAAGAACGCGACGCTGGTCGAGATGTCGCTGATCGCGGTGGCGATGGCCTTCGGCTTCTTCTTCGTTTCGAGCTTCAACGACCTGCTCGCGATGGGCGTGCTGCTGGGCATCGCCGGGGCGAGCTTCGGCGTCGCGCTCTCGCTCGGCTCAGGCTGGTTCCCGCCGCAGTACAAGGGCCTCGCGATGGGCATCGTCGGCGCCGGCAACGTCGGCACTGCCGTGTCGGTGCTCATCGCGCCGCCGCTGGCGCAATGGCTGGGGTGGCAGGCCGTCTACGGCGTGGCGGGTGTGGCCATCCTGCTGCCGATGGGCATCGTGGCGCTGTTCGCCAAGGAGCCGCCCGACGTCGATGCCCACGCGGGCTTTCGCCACCACATCGCCTGCCTTTTCGAGAAGGACGGCTGGGTCTTCAGCCTGATCTACGGCGTGACCTTCGGCGGCTTCATCGGCCTGACGACGTTTCTGCCCTCGTACTACTACGACCAGTTCGGCGTGAGCAAGGTGCAGGCGGGCCAGCTGACGATGCTGGCGGCGTTCATGGGTGCCGCGCTGCGTGTGGCGGGCGGCTGGATCTCCGACCGTTGGGGCGGGCTCAACACGCTCACCGTCGTGCTGAGCGTCGTGGCGGTGAGCCTCGTGTGCATCGGCTTTTCATCCGGCTCGCTCGTCGTCACGACGCTGCTGCTGATGCTGTGCTTCGCCGCGCTCGGTGCCGGCAACGGCGCGCTGTTCCAGCTGGTGCCGCTGCGCTGGCCCACGACGACGGCCGTGGCCGGTTCGATGATCGGCGAGATCGGCGCCCTCGGCGGGGGGCTTGTGCCCAACGCGATGGGCCTTTCCAAGCAATACGCGGGCACGTATGCCTGGGGTTTCGTGCTGTTCGCCGTGCTGTCGCTGGCGATGCTCGCGGTGATGCGGGTGATGCAGATTCGCTGGACGCGCACCTGGGCCGAAAAAGGCGGCCGCGCGCGTGCGGTTCCCGTTGCGCCCCAAGCCCTGGCCGCAGGCGAGGACAAGCGCGAAGTGCGCCCGCGGACGCGGGGGTCGGCGGCATGACGCTGGTGCAGCGTTTCGCACTGGTTTTTGCACTAGTGCGGCAGGAACAGCATCCAGAAGACCAGCAGCAGGTTGAACAGCAGCGATACGCCGAGCGCGAGCTTCCACAGCGCCGCCGGGTCGCGCGCGGCCAGCGGCGTGCTGGCCGGCGCGGCGAGCGGCCGCGAGGCGCCCCGCTCCAGCGCGAGCACCAGCTCTTCGGCGGTCTCGAAGCGCAAGCGGGCGTCGAGCGCGACGGCCTTCAGCACCACGTGGTCGAGCCAGATCGGAACCTCCGGCCGCAGCCGCGACGGCGGCTTGGGGTCGCGGCGAAAGCGCGCCTTCTGGAAGGGCTCGACCTCGCCGTAAGGCAGCTTGCCGGTGAGCCACTGGTACAGCGTGACGCCCAGCGCGTAGAGGTCGCTGCCGGCATCGGCCACCACCGGCTCGTCGCTGCTCCACTGCTCGGGGTTCATGTAGCTCGGGGTGCCCGCATGCAGGGTGCGCAACGCCTTGGGTTCGCTGCCAGAGATTGCCACGCCGAGGTCGAGGACGCGCCACTGGCCGTCGTCGCCGAGGTGCAGGTTGGCGGGCTTGAGGTCGCGGTGGATCACGCCGTGCCGGTGCAGCCGGCCCAGTGCGCGAGCGATCGCGAGTGCCGCCTCGACGATCTGCGGCACCTCGAAGCGCTGGCCATCGGCCAGCATCTGCTCCAGCGTGCGGCCGGCGTGCCAGTCGAAGACGGCGTAGAACGACGCCGGGTCGCGAACCTCGCGCACCTGCACGAACGCCGCTTCGCCCTGCATTCCCGAGCCGGGCGCGACGCGGCTGCCGAGCCAGGCCTCGTGCGCCAGCATGGCGCGCTCCTCGCGGTCGCTCGCGCGCGCTTCGTGCAGAGCCTTGATGGCCACCAGCTCCTGCGTCCGGTTGTCTCGCGCCTGGTAGAGGCGATGCACTCCGGTGTCGGACACCTGCGCGGTGATGGTGTAGCCGTCGAGACGGTCGCCGACCTTCAGCCGCGGCGGCGCGGGCAGCTGCCGGCCTTGCAGCAGGCTGTCTTCGAGCCGGCCCTGCGACAGCCCGCGCACGCGCAGCACCAGCGCGCTCGCGTTGTCGCGGCTGCCTGCCGCCAATGCCGCCGCGACGATGGCCTGGCTGGCCGACTGGGCATCGCCTTCGCGCGCCAGCGCGGCCAGGCGCGCGCGCTTCAACACGCCGTGCACACCGTCGGTGGTCAGCACGAACACGTCGCCGACCTGCAACTCGCCCTGCAGGAAGTCGATGCGCACACGGTCGTCGAGGCCCACCGCGCGGGTGAGCCGGCTGCGCTGATCGGGGTGCTCGAAACAATGGTCCTGCGTGAGCTGCGTACACTCGCCCTCGGGCCCGCCGCGCAGCAGCCAGGCGCGGGTGTCGCCCACGTGAGCGAGTGTGAAAGCGTGCCCGCGCAGCACCAGCGCAGTCAGCGTCGTCATCGCCGCGCCCGCGTCTGCCGCCGCGCCCTGGCGTCGCCGGTTGTGGTCGGCAAGCCAGGCGTTCTGCGCGCCGATGAGGCGGTCCAGCACGACGGTGGTGTCCCAGGTGTCGGGGCAGGCGAAGTAGTCCTGCACCACGCTCATCACGCTGGTCTGCGCCGCTTCGCGACCGCGCCCGCCCGCCGACACGCCGTCTGCGATCGCTGCCACCAGGCCGCGCGCCTCATCGTGGGGC
>CAJPFZ010000026.1 GCA_905339355.1 Burkholderiaceae bacterium | reverse complement strand
CGAATACATGATTTCCTGGCAGGTGCCGAGGGAGACGAGCAGCAGCTCGACCGGATTGGCGCCCTTGTCCTTGCCGCCGAGCTCCGGCGGCTCATCGACGACGATCGGCGCGAAGCTGCGCACCTGGCCCGTGCAGCGCACGTCCTCGACCAGCGCCGTCTGCGCCTCGAACACCACCCGCGACATGACGGGGTTGTCCTGAATGCCCTTCACGGTCTTGCTGAGTGCTTCCTTCAGGGATTGCTGTGTCATGACTTGTCCTCCTCCGGTTGTATAGGGTCGGGCGAAACCGCATTCCGCAGAAGACGATCTGCCTGCCGGAAATGTGGAGCAAATCGGCGCCGAATTGAATCGGGACGAACCCCTCGCGGCTAGGGGTTATTCCCGAGCCGCCCCGCGGTCAACACCTAGGCTAATAAGGAAGGTAGTGATCGACCAGCAGCGCGGCGAACAGCAGCGACAGGTAGAGGATCGAGAAGCGGAAGGTCTTCTGCGCCATGCGGTCGCTGTAATGGCGCCAGATCTGCCAGGCATGGGCGATGAACAGCGCGTTGAGCAGGATGGCGGCGGCGAGGTAGAACCAGCCGCTCATGCCGATGAAGAACGGCATCAGCGTCACCGCGGCGAGGGCGAGGGTGTACGCGAAGACGCTGCGCTGGGTGTATTCGCGCCCGTGCACCACCGGCAGCATCGGCAGGCTGGCGTCGGCATACTCCTTGGCGCGGTACAGCGCCAGCGACCAGAAGTGCGGCGGCGTCCACACGAAGATGATCAGGAACAGCAGCCAGGCCTGTTCCGGCATCTGCCCGGTCACCGCCGCCCAGCCCAGCACCGGCGGCATCGCGCCCGAGGCGCCGCCGATGACGATGTTCTGCGGCGTCAGCGGCTTCAGGATCACCGTGTAGATGACGGCATAGCCGATGAAGGTCGCCAGCGTCAGCCACATCGTCAGCGGATTCACGTAAAAGAACAGCAGCGCCAGGCCGAGGCCGCCGATGACGCCGGAGACGAGGAAGGTTTCGAGCGGATTGACCTCGCCGCGCGGCAGGGGCCGCCCGCGCGTGCGCGCCATGATGGCGTCGATCTTTCGCTCGATCAGGCAATTCACGGCCGCCGCCGCCCCCGCCACCAGGGCGATGCCGGCCGTGGCGGCCAGCAGGATCGACAACGGCACCATGCCGGGCGTGGCCAGGAACATGCCGATCACGGCGCAGAACACGATCAGCGAGACGACGCGTGGCTTGGTCAGGCGGATATAGCGCTGCAGCCGGACGCTGGGCCCGGGACGGGTGAGAACGGTGGTGTCTACCATATGAACTCCGCGGCCATCGATGGGTGGGTGGGGCCAGTCTAGTCCGCCGCCGGCGCCGTTCAATCAGGAACATCCGCAGGCCCCCTAGGTAAACATCCTAATTGCCCGGCCTGCCCCCCCGGCCTATCGTTCGTCCAATACAAGAGCGGCGGGCAATCCGGCCGTACCGACAAATTCGAGGAGGAGGCAATCGCCATGTTGGACTACGTGTATACCGGCTGGGGCGCGTTCTGGGTGACCATGTTCATGTTCGTCCCCTTTGCCCTGATGGCGTACTGG
>CAJPFZ010000025.1 GCA_905339355.1 Burkholderiaceae bacterium | reverse complement strand
GGCTTCGGATCGACCAAGACCTACGACCTCGAGGTCTGGCTGCCGGCGCAGGGCACCTACCGCGAACTCAGCTCCTGCTCCAACTGCGAGGCCTTCCAGGCGCGGCGCATGCAGGCGCGCTTCAAGAACGCGCAGGGCAAGAACGAACTCGTGCACACGCTCAACGGCTCGGGGCTCGCGGTGGGCCGCACGCTGGTGGCGGTGCTCGAGAACTGCCAGAACGCCGACGGCTCGATTACGCTGCCCGAGGTGCTGCGGCCGTACTTCGGCGGCCAGTCGGTGCTGAAGGCTTGAGCTAGAATCTGCGGCTTCGGCAACGACCCGCAGAACCTGGAGAGGTGGCAGAGTGGTCGAATGTACCTGACTCGAAATCAGGCGTACGGTAGCCCCGTACCGAGGGTTCGAATCCCTCCCTCTCCGCCAGACACCTGAACAACGGACCCTCGCGGTCCGTTGTCGTTTCTGCAGTTCCCGCCGTCAGCCCGCGCGGGCTGCCGTGAACACCTTCTTCCCCGCGTTCACCATGACGAGCACCAGCGCACCGGCGGCCACACCGACCAGCGCATCCGCGAGCAGCGGTGTCAGCACGCCCATCACCCCGCCGACTCCGGCCCACGTTGCCGCCGCATGCGCCAGGCCCTCGATCGCGTGGTCCAGCGCCGGCACGCCATGCGTGAGGATGCCGCCGCCGACCAGGAACATCGCGGCCGTGCCGGCGATCGACAGCGCCTTCATCAGGTAGGGCGCCGCCGCGAGGATGGCGCGGCCCACGGCCTGCGCGGCCTGGCTCGCGCGGCGGCTCAGATGCAGGCCCAGGTCGTCGAGCTTGACGATGCCGGCGACGAGCCCATACACGCCGATCGTCATGATGGCCGCGATGCCGATGAGCACCGACACCTGCGTCGCGAACTCGGCCTGCGCCACGGTGCCGAGCGTGATCGCGATGATCTCGGCCGAGAGGATGAAGTCGGTGCGGATCGCGCCCTTCACCTTGTCGCGCTCGAACGCGACGAGATCGACCGTCGGATCGGCCAGCGCATGGGCCAGTTCGGCGTGGTGCGCCTCGTCTTCCGCCTTGCTGTGCAGGAACTTGTGGGCAAGCTTCTCGAAGCCTTCGTAGCAGAGGAAGGCGCCGCCCATCATCAGCAGCGGGGTGATCGCCCACGGCGCGAAGGCGCTGATCAGCAGCGCCACCGGCACGAGGATCGCCTTGTTGATCGCCGAGCCCTTGGCCACAGCCCACACGACAGGCAGCTCGCGTTCCACCGCCACGCCGGTCACCTGCTGGGCATTGAGCGCGAGGTCGTCGCCGAGCACGCCGGCGGTCTTCTTGGCGGCGACCTTGGTCAGCACCGCCACGTCGTCGAGCACGCTGGCGATGTCGTCGATGAGTGCAATCAGGCTGCTGCCGGCCATGGGAACCCTGGAGAAATGTCGAGGGACCGGATCGTACCGGCTCGCGGCGGCGGGCCCGGTTCACAGATCTTTACCACCCAGCCACCCCCGCTTCACCCCTGCCGCCGACCATGCCGCTCAAGGGTCGAGTGATCCTTCTTCAACAGGAGCAGGCAATGAGCAACGCAACGATGATGAACGACGGCACGCCTTCGACAGCCAAGCGCGGTCTGCGCTGGGTCGCGGCTGGCCTGGTGCTGGCGATTTCGGCCACGGTGGCCCTGTCGGCCTGGGCGATGCCCGGCGGCGGACATGGCCGCCATGGCGGCATGGGCGGCATGGGCAGCCACGGCATGTTCATGGGTTCGCCCGAGCACATGGGCCGTGGCATCGAACGCATGCTCGACGGCCTGAACGCCACCGAGGCGCAGCGCGCGCAGATCAAGCAGATCGCGGAACAGGCCGCGGCTGACCTCAAGGGCCAGCGCGACACCGCGCGGGCGCTGCGCCAACAGAGCATGCAGCTGTTCACCGCGCCGAACGTCGATGCGGCGGCCGCCGAATCGCTGCGCCAGCAGATGCTGACGCACCACGACGCGAGCAGCCGGCGCATGCTGCAGGCCATGCTCGACGTGAGCCGCGTGCTGACCCCCGAGCAGCGCGCCAAGCTGGGCGAGCAGATGGCGCAGCGCCAGCAGCGCATGCAGGAGCGCTTCGAGCGCATGCAGCGCGAGCAGCCGAAGCGCTGACAGGCTGACGTTCTCGCTCAGCCGGCGGCGTCCTTCGGCGTCGCCGGCTCGGTGGGAGGCATCACCACCGCTTTCCTGCCGCGCAGCCTGAGCAGCCGCGGCAGCACCAGGATCAGCACGACGAGCGCCAGCAGCGTAGCCGACATCGGGCGCTGCACGAACACCGACCAGTTGCCTTCGCCGATCGACAAGGCATTGCGCATCTGCGCTTCGGCCAGCGGCCCGAGGATGAGCCCGACGATCACCGGCGCGGTCGGGAAGTCGAAGCGCCGCATCAGCACCCCGAGCACGCCCACGCCGTACATCAGGAACAGGTCGAAGGCGCTCTGGCGCATGCCGTACACGCCGACCGTGGCGAAGATCAGGATGCCGGCGTACAGCTGCGGCCGCGGGATCTTCAGCAGCTTGACCCACAGCCCGACCATCGGCAGGTTGAGGACCAGCAGCATCACGTTGCCGATGTACAGCGACGCGATCAGCGCCCACACCAGCGCCGACGAGGTCTGGAACAGCTGCGGGCCGGCCTGGATGCCGTAGTTCTGCAGCGCCGACAAGAGGATCGCCGCGGTCACCGAAGTCGGGATGCCCAGCGTCAGCAGCGGCACCAGCGTGGCCGTCACCGCCGCGTTGTTGGCTGCCTCGGGGCCGGCCACGCCCTCGATCGCGCCCGTGGTGCCGAACTCCTCCTTGTGCTTGGAGAGCTTGCGCTCCACCCCGTAGCTGAGGAAGGTCGGGATCTCCGAGCCGCCGGCCGGAATGGTGCCGAACGGAAAGCCGATCGCGGTGCCACGCAGCCATGCAGGCCACGAGCGGCGCCATTCGCCGCGCGTCATGTGCGCCTTGTTCATGCGGTTCATGGCCGGCTTGCTGCGCCCTTCGTAGAGCGCGGTGTAGAACGCCTCGCCGATGGCGAACAGGCCGACCGCGATCAGCACGACCTCGACGCCGTCCAGGAACTCGGGCACCCCCGCCGCGTAGCGCACCTGGCCGCTGATCTGATCGATGCCGACCGTGCCCATTGCGAGGCCGATGAACAGCGCGGTCAACCCGCGCAGCGTGCTCTTGCCGAGCACCGCGCTCACGGTGGTGAAGGCCAGCAGCATCAGGCAGAAGTACTCGGGCGGCCCGAGACGCACCGCGAACTCGGCCATCAGCGGCGCGAAGGTCGTCACGAGCACGGTGGCGATGGTGCCGGCGACGAAGGAGCCGATCGCCGAGGTGGCAAGCGCCGCCCCCGCGCGCCCGTTCTTGGCCATCTTGAAGCCCTCGAGCGCGGTCACCATCGTGCCGGTCTCGCCGGGCGTGTTGAGCAGGATCGAGGTTGTCGAGCCGCCGTACATCGCGCCGTAGTAGATGCC
>CAJPFZ010000024.1 GCA_905339355.1 Burkholderiaceae bacterium | reverse complement strand
TATCGGCGAACAAGGCCTCCATCTGCGCCTGCGACTTGAAATACTGCTCGCGCGTGAAGCGCTTGACCCGCCGTGGATTGGTCAGCGTCTCGCCTTCGGCGACACAGACCCGGGCCTCGTGCGCCTCGAAGTCTTCCGGCGTCAGGAACTGCACCGGGTGCGTGGCCACCACCGGCAGCGCAAGCGCCGCGGCCAGCGGCACCGCGGCGCGCACATGCGCCTCGTTGCCAGGCTGGCCCGCGCGTTGCAGCTCGATGTAGAAACGGTTAGGGAACAGCTGCGCCAGCCGCGCCGCGATCTCGTGCGCACGTGGCGTGTCCTGCGCCATCAAGGCCTGCCCGACCGCCCCGTGCTCGGCACCCGACAGCGCGATCAGCCCCGAATGGAGTTCGGCGAGCCACTCCCACTTGATCCACGCCTGCGCGCGCTGCGTGTTGAGCAGCCAACCGCGCGACAGCAGCTCGCACAGGTTCAGATAGCCCTGCCGGTCCTGCACCAGCAGCACCAGGCGGCTCGCGACCTTCTCGCCCGGCGCGGGGTCGAGCCAGATGTCGGCGCCGATGATCGGCTTGACGCCGGCCTTTCGCGCGGCGCTGTAGAACTTGATCGCCCCGAACAGGTTGCTGAGATCGGTGATCGCGAGCGCCGCCTGGCCGTCGGCGGCGGCCGCATCCACTGCCTCGTCGATTCGCAAGGTGCCGTCGACGACGGAAAACTCGGTGTGGGTGCGCAGGTGAACAAAGGCCATCGGCGGATTTTAGAGAGCCGCCGGTCCGTAGAATCGCGCAGGTGACTCGGATTCTCAACATCTCGGCCTACCGCTTCACGCCGATCAGCGACACCGCCGCGCTGCGCGAGAGCATTCGCTCACAAGCCGCAGCCGCATGCTTGAAGGGCACGGTGCTGCTGGCGCCCGAAGGCATCAACCTGTTTCTTGCCGGGGACGCACCCGCCCTGCGCGCCTTCGTCGACTGGCTGCGTGCCGACACGCGCTTCGCGGCGCTCGAGACCAAGGAGAGCTGGTCGCGCGACGTACCCTTCGGCAAGCTGTTGGTGAAGGTCAAGCGCGAAATCATCCGCATGAACCACCCGACGATCCGGCCGCAGCTCGCGCGGGCGCCGGCGGTCGATGCGAAGACCTTGGCGCGCTGGCTGGACGTGGGCCGCGACGACGCCGGCCGACCCGTGGTCACGCTCGACACCCGCAATGCCTTCGAAGTGGCGCACGGCCGGTTCCGCGGCGCAATCGACTGGAAGCTGCACAAGTTCAGCGACTTCCCGCAGGCGCTGCTCGCACAGCGCGATCAGCTGGCCGGCAAGACGGTGGTCAGCTACTGCACCGGCGGCATCCGTTGCGAAAAGGCCGCTTTGCTGATGGCCGAAATGGGTGTCGAGAACGTGTTGCAGCTCGACGGCGGCATCCTCAAGTACTTCGAAGAGGCCGGTGGCGCGCATTTCGACGGCGACTGCTTCGTCTTCGACGCACGCGAAAGGCTCGATGCGTCGCTCGGCGAGGCCGCGACAAGGTGAGCGCGTAAGCTCGGGGCCGCCACGGCCACATTCGCGATGGCTCCCACCCCCGACAACTTGCGCTCGATCCAGAAGTACCGCCGCACCGCGGCGGCATATGACGCGACCACGGGCCCCACCTGGCCGATCCGCATGCGCTGCATCGAGCTGCTGCGGCTGAGCAAGGGGGACACGGTGCTCGACGTCGGCTGCGGCACCGGCCTGAGTTTCGAGCCGCTGCTCGAACAAGTGGGCCGCCAGGGCACGCTGATCGCCTTCGAACAAAGCCCGGAGATGCATGCCCAGGCCGAGCAGCGGGCGCAGGGCCTGCGGGCGCAGGGCTGGCAAGTCGATCTGCAATGCGCCAGCGCCGAAGAGGTGCAGTTGCCTGCGCGCCCCGATGCCGCACTGTTCCACTATGTGCACGACATCGTTCGCACGCCGCAAGCGGTGGCGAACCTGTTTGGCCAGTTCGCGCCCGGCACACGCATTGCCATCGCAGGGATGAAGTACTTTCCGTGGTGGCTGGCGCCTCTCAACCTGTTCGCCTGGTTGAAAAACCGGCCCTACAACGTGCGGGCCCACGAGCTGCGCCGGCCCTGGTCGCTGATCGAACCGCATCTGAGAGACTTCCACTGGAAGCCCACGCAGGGGGGCATGGGTTATGTCGGGTCGGGACGTGTCAAAGGAGCAGGACTGTGACCACAGCACGATCC
>CAJPFZ010000023.1 GCA_905339355.1 Burkholderiaceae bacterium | reverse complement strand
GCGCAGCCGCTGGCCGATCTGCACCTGCATCATGTCGCCGGCGGCGATGAATTCCTTGCTCTTGAGCACCGCGGCGATGAAATCGTCCTTGGCGAACTCGCGTTCCACGCCGTGCGCCGGCACGCGCTTGACCGCCGGCGCCGTGACGCTGTACTTCAGCTTGTCGGCCAACTCGGCCAGGCGCCGCTTGCCCTTGTGAAAGGCCTCCGGCTCGGCCGGGTTGGCGTAGACGATCAGGTACAGGCGGCCCGAGAGGTTATCGATGACCGCGAGTTCCTCGCATTGGAGCAGCAGGATGTCGGGCGTGTCGATGCCGCCGGATTTCTGCGTCTTCGCAAGCTTGGGCTCGATGAAGCGCACCGCGTCGTAGCCGAAGTAACCCGCCAGCCCGCCGCAAAAACGCGGCATGCCCGGGCGCAGCGCGACCTTGAAGCGCTTCTGGTACTCGCCGATGAAGTCCAGCGGATTGCCCTCGTGAGTCTCGACGACCGCGCCGTCGGTCACGACCTCGGTTTTGAAGCCGGTCGCGCGAAGCAGCGTGCGCGCCGGCAGCCCGATGAACGAATAGCGCCCGAAGCGCTCGCCGCCGACGACGGACTCGAGCAGGAAGCTGTGCTTGCCGCCGCCCGAGCCATAGGCGAGCTTCAGGTACAGCGAGAGCGGGGTCTCGAGGTCGGCAAAGGCTTCCGCGATCAGCGGGATGCGGTTGAAGCCTTGTCCGGCGAGGCTCTTGAATTCAAGTTCGGTGATCACGTTCAGGGCCCTCCACAGCCCGGCCACGGCGCCCGCGGGCGCGTGCATGGTGATGCGATGTCGGAAATGTCAGCGGCAACCAGGCCGCCGGTGGAGCCGAAGGGCTGCTCATGGTCTGAGCGTGGCCCGCGGCGAAACAAACCTGCGCCTCAGGCGCGTGCGGACTGGCCCCGCCAGGGCCATGCTCCCCGGTCGTGCGACCCCTTGGTTTGCTTGCGCGGTGTGAACATCACAAAAGTGTAGCAGGGCCATCTGCCCCTCCCGCGGCGACTATCCTCGTGACATAGTGACTGGACATGCCGGCAGGCGCGCCGTCACACTTCGATACTTTTCCGGGCATACCCTGCCCTGTACGTCATTGAGGAGATGCGTCGTGATCCGTCGCCTGGTTCTTCTGTCCTTCGCCGCCGCCAGCCTGGCCCTGCCGCTGGCCGCATCTGCCGCCGACGTCACCGAAATCGGCTCCGTCAAATACGACAACACCATCACGCTCGGCAACGCGAAGCTGCAGCTCAACGGCGCCGGCATCCGCTACAAGTTCGTCAAGGTCTACACGGCCGGGCTGTACCTCACGAAGAAGGCCAACACCCCCGAGGCGGTTCTGGCCGCGACCGGCCCGCGCCGCATGCACATCGTGATGCTGCGAGACATCGACGCCAATGAGCTGGGCAAGCTGCTCACCCGCGGCATGGAGCAGAACACCTCGCGCGACGAGTTCTCCAAGGTGATTCCCGGCGTGATCAAGCTGGGCGAGATCTTCTCCGCGCGCAAGAAGCTCGCGAGCAGCGACTACTTCTCCATCGACTACGTGCCCGGCGTGGGCTCGAACATCGTGATCAACGGCAAGCCGGCTTCCGAGCCGATCAAGGAGCCGGAGTTCTTCAATGCGCTGATGAAGATCTGGCTCGGCCGCTCGCCGGCGGACGCGCAACTGAAGGACGCGCTGCTCGGCACGACGGCCACGCGCGATCCGTTCACCAACTGATCGATCGCCCTGCACCGGACAAAGGCGCCCAATGCGGCGCCTTTGTCCTTATGGGCCGGATCACCGTGGAGTCAGCGCCAGCTCGTCGAGCCGGTCGATGAAGCCGTCTGCATCGACTTCGCGCACCGGCTCGCCGTGGTTGTAGCCGTAGGTCACGAGCACGACCGGGCAGCCCGCCGCCCGCGCGGCCTGCGCGTCGTTGCTCGAATCACCGATCATCAGCGTGCTCGATGCCACTGTGCCCAGGGCCTCGCAGCATTTCATCAGCGGCAGGGGGTCGGGCTTTTTGCGTTCGAAGGCGTCGCCGCCGAAGACCTGCTGAAAGTACGGCGCGAGGCCCTTGTTCTGCAGCAGCTCGCGCGCGAAGGCGGTCGGCTTGTTGGTCAGGCAGGCGAGGGGCAGGCCGGCACGGCGCAGCGCCTGCAGGCCCGCCACGACCCCTGGGTAGACCTCGGCATGTGTGCCGTTGATCTGCCGGTATGCCGCCTGATAGTGCTGCCACGCGGCCTCGAACTGCGACGGCGCGCCGCCGACATGCTGCAGGCAGGCGCGGATCAGGTGCTCCGAACCCTTGCCGACGCTGCGCGCGACGAAGCCGCGATCGACGTGCGGCAGCCCGAGCCGATCCATCGTCTCGGCCAGTGCGGCGACGAAGTCGCCCAGGGTATCGACCATCGTGCCGTCGAGGTCAACGATGGCGGCCTGCAGGCCCGTGAGCGGTGGACGAATGGCGGTCTCGCTGCGTTGCTGAAGGGGCCGCCAGTGTATTGAAGGCTTGGAGCGGGCGACTGGCGCCCACTTCACATCAGCGCGTCTTCGAGCGCTCCTCCAACACCTGCACGAGGCCGTCGACGCCGCCGGTGCGCTCCATCACTTGCGCGAACTGCGTCTGGTAGCTGGCGACGAGCCACACGCCCATGACGCCGACGTCGACGATCTTCCAGCGGTCGCCCTGCAGCGCCAGCCGGTAGTTCAGCGCGATCGGCTCGCGCCCGCCCTTGACCTTGACATCCGACTTGACTTCGGCCGTGGTCGGGTCGATCGCGATTGTCGACTTGAGCCTGAAGCTCGCGCCGCCGGCCTCGCTCAACGCGCCGGCATAGGTCTTGATCAGCAGGGACTCGAAGGCTGCCATCAAGCGGGTGCGCTGCTCTTCGCTGGCGCTGCGCCAGCGTGGCCCCACGGCGCGCGACGTCATCGCACGGAAGTCGACGTTGGGCATCACGGCCGTCTCGATCAGCAAGCGCAGCTGCGTCGCGTCGATCGGCCCCTGTCGCGCGCCGGCTTGCGAGAGCACCTGCTCGGTCATCGTCGTCACGACGGTGTCGGGCGTGATCGCCGCGAAGGCGGAGGCGGCAAAGCCCAGGGCAAGGGCAGCAAGAAGATGGCGAAGGCGTTTCATGGGGTCGGGGATCTGGACGGACGATGAACTGTAGGGAAGCCGCCATCTCGTTCCAAGGGCCCGCAGATCAACACTGCATTGCGGGCGATGGAACAAAGCTTTCCTCGGGGGATTCGCGGCGCGCGACGCGATTGTCGCGAAGCGCCAGCGGCGGCGTGAAGCCCTCGGAAGGGGGAGGCGTTGCACCGCCGCGTCAGCGCGCCAGCTCAGCGCGCATCGCGTCGATCACGCCGCGGTAGTCGGGCTTGCCGAAGATCGCGCTGCCGGCGACGAAGGTGTCGGCGCCCGCATCGGCGACCTGGCGGATGTTGTCGACCTTGATGCCGCCGTCGACCTCGAGCCGGATGTCG
>CAJPFZ010000022.1 GCA_905339355.1 Burkholderiaceae bacterium | reverse complement strand
CGCCATCGGCCTCGGCACCGACCCGAGCTTTCGCGCGCCGATGGCGATCGTGGTGATCGGCGGGCTGATCACGTCGACCTTCCTGAGCCTGCTGGTGATCCCGGTGATCTTCACCTTCGTCGACGATGGCGTGCAGAAGATTCAGGGGTTCATCAAGCGCCGGCTGCACCACGACACGCCGGCGGCTGCGGGCTCCGGCGCGGTGGAGCGCGGCGCGGCCGACCGGCTGTAGGGCGAGAGAGTCCACGTCATCCCGGCGAACGCCGGGATGACGTTTGCGGGTGCCGGGATGACGGTAGGCCATTTCTGAACTATGTTTGAACGTTCCACCGTTCAATGCAAGGAAATCGCCATGAGCTACCTGCCCGGAAAATTCATCTGGTTCGAACTCGCTTGCGGCGACTTCGCCAAAGCACGCGCCTTTTACGAGCCGCTGTTCGGCTGGCACGTCGAGGCGGTGGCCATGGGCGACGAGAAGTACCACATGATCCTCAACGGCAGCGGCGGCATCGGCGGGTTCATGCCCGCCCAGGCCGGCCAGCGGGCGCAATGGCACTCCTACATCTCGGTGCTCGACGTCGACCGCAGCTACCAGGCCGCGCTCGCGGCGGGCGCGACCTCGGTTGCGCCGCCGGCCGACTTCGGTCCGGTGGGCCGCGGCGCATCGATCATCGATCCGACCGGCGCCGCGGTGAGCCTGTGGCACAGCGCCGATGCCGATCGGCCCGACCTCGAACAGGTGCCCGTCGGCGACTGGGTCTGGAACGAGCTGTGGACCCCCGATGCGCAGAAGGCGCTCGCGTTCTACGAGAACACCCTGGGCTACACGCACGAGGAAATGAGCATGGGCGACCAGGGCGTCTACCTGATCCTCAACGCCAGCGGCAAATCGCGCGGCGGCATCTTTCAGGCGCCGGACAAGAACACGCCGCCGATGTGGATGCCCTACGTTCACGTGGCCGACTGCGACGCGACCGCCGCCCGCGCGAGCGAACTCGGCGCGACGGTGTTCATGCCGGCGACCGACGTTCCCGGGGTGGGGCGGTTCGCCGCGATGTTCGATCCGCAGGGTGCGGCGCTCGCCTTCATCAAGCCCGTTCCGATGTAAGCGCTACACGGGCGCGGCACCGATTACAGCGCCGCGGCGCGGCGCCGCGCCGGACGTCGCAGAGGCCCACCAACTGCCCCCGTGTCCGTGAGTCAGCCCAGCCCGCGGCCGACGAAGGAGTGCATGCATGACAGACACCGTCGGCGATTTCGTGCTCAAGCGGCTTTCGCAATGGGGCGTGCGGCGCATCTACGGTTACCCGGGCGACGGCATCAACGGTGTCATCGGCGCCTTCGGGCGCGGCGGGTCCGGCATCCGCTTCATCCAGGTGCGGCACGAGGAACTCGCGGCCTTCATGGCCTGCGCCGACGCCAAGTTCAGCGGCGAGGTCGGCGTGTGCCTAGCGACCTCCGGCCCGGGCGCGATCCACCTGCTCAACGGCCTGTACGACGCCAAGCTCGACCACCAGCCAGTGGTCGCGATCGTCGGGCAGCAGCAGCGCTCGGCGATGGGCGGCGACTACCAGCAGGAGGTCGACCTGCTGTCGCTGTTCAAGGACGTGGCGCACGAGTTCGTTCAGATGGCCACCACCGCCGACCAGGTGCGCCACCTGATCGACCGCGCGATGCGCATCGCGCGCGACCGTCGAAGCGTCACCTGCGTGATCCTGCCCAACGACGTGCAGGACCTGCCGGCCGTCGAGACGCCGCCGCACGAACACGGCAGCGTGCACTCGGGCATCGGCCACGCGGCGCCGGCGGGGATACCCGGTGAGGCCGAACTGCAGCGCGCCGCCGAGGTGCTCAACGCCGGCCAGCGCGTGGCGATGCTGGTCGGCGCCGGCGCGCTGGCCGCCACTGACGAAGTGATCGAGGTGGCGCAGCTGCTCGGCGCCGGTATCGCCAAGGCCCTGCTCGGCAAGGCCGTCGTGCCGGACGAGTTGCCCTATTGCACCGGCGCGATCGGCGTGCTCGGCAGCAAGCCAAGCTGGGACCTGATGGAGCAGTGCGACACGCTGCTGATGGTGGGCTCGGGCTTTCCGTACGCCGAGTTCCTGCCCAAGGAAGGACAGGCGCGCGGTGTGCAGATCGACGTCGACGGCCGCATGCTGAGCCTGCGCTATCCGATGGAGGTGAACCTGGTGGGCGACAGTGCCGCGACGCTGCGCGCCCTGATCCCACACCTGCAGCGCAAGACCGACCGCCGCTGGCGCGAACGCATCGAGCGCGACGTCGCGCGCTGGTGGCGCGTGCTCGAAGCACGCGCAATGAACGAGGCCGAGCCGATCAACCCGCAGCGTGTGTTCTGGGAGCTGTCGCCGCGCCTGCCCGAGAACTGCATCGTCACCTGCGACTCGGGCAGCAGCGCCAACTGGTATGCGCGCGACGTGCGGCTGCAGCGCGGCATGATGGGTTCGCTGTCGGGCGGCCTCGCGACGATGGGCTCGGCCGTGCCCTATGGCATTGCCGCCAAGTTCGCCCACCCTGACCGGCCGGTGGTGGCGCTGGTGGGCGACGGCGCGATGCAGATGAGCGGCATCAACGCGCTCATCACGGTGGCCAAGCTGTGGCGCGAGTGGCCCAACCCGCAGTTCGTCGTGATGGTGCTGAACAACCGCGACCTGAACCTCGTGAGCTGGGAGCAGCGCGTCACCGAAGGCGATCCGCGCTACGAACCGTCGCAGGCGCTGCCGGACTTCGCCTATGCCGCCTATGCGCAGATGCTGGGCCTGGGCGGCGTGCGGGTGGACCGCCCGGAGGCCGTTGGCCCGGCCTGGGAACAGGCCTTTGCCGCGGACCGGCCGACGGTGCTAGAGATGGTCACCGACCCGAAGGTTCCGCCGCTGCCGCCGCATGTGCACGGCAAGCAGGCCCGCGCCTATGTCGGCGCGCTGGTCAAGGGCGACCGCGAAGCGATCGGCGTGTTGAAGGCGACGGCGAAGGAGTGGTGGGACGGGCTCTTCCCGCCGCGTGCGTGAGATTGCAGCACGACAAGCTCAGGGCGAACGGGTTCTTCGCATCCGTCGCCGCCCCAACCTCAATGCGCCGCGGTATCGCGCAACGGCCCGTTCGGCCGGTGGTCGATGCGGTCTTCCAGCTCGCCGAGGTGGGCATTCAGCGAATTGCCCGTGTCCTCCAGCGCAACGCGGGTGCGCTGCTCGAGCTGCTCCAGGCGGGTCAGGATCTGCGCGCGCGTGTCGGCGTTCATCTGCGCGGCCGCCCGCAGCTCGGCGTTGAGGAAGTTGTGCAGCTCGGTGAAGCGCGAGGCTTCGGCCTTGTCGGCCAGCTCGCGGTGGGTGTGCAGTTCCTTGCCATGGCGGCGCGTCTCCATCAGCGCCGCGCCCTGCACGTAGATCAGGTAGGCGAGCGTCATGGCGCCCATCAGGAACACGACGCCCAGCATGATCAGCCCGATCGGGGCCTCGATGGTGCCGAACACCAGCGACAGGGTCGTCGGGGTCGTGAAGGCGGGCCAGTTCAGCAGTGCGAACAGGCCGGTCAATGCGAGCACCAGGAACAGGAACAGCGTGCGAAAACGCATGGTGGATCTCCTTGCAAAGCAGGTGGGCGAGCCGCGCAGGCGTCGCCCGCGCGAACCGACGCACGGTCCGCCGATGCCTGCAGGGAGCAAGCGGCGCGCCTGCTCAGGGATAGAGGTCGAACATTCCGCGCAGCCGCACGCGGTACCAGGCGAGCCGGGTGTGGTCCTTCTCGCGCGCCAGCGCCTCGATCGCCGGCGCATAGTTGAGCGTGTTGATCGCGCGCATGAAGGGCAGGGCCTCGGCATAGTCCGCCGGGCTGATGCCGTAGCCGCGCAGGAACGATTCCTTCTGGTCGACATTGAGGTCGTGCAGCGCCACCGACAGGTCCCAGTGCGGCGCCGGCGCGGAGCGGCAGTTGTCCCAGTCGATCAGCGCGCGCACGCGGCCCGAATCGGGCGCGACGATGAGGTTCTTCAGGCGCAGGTCGCCATGGTGCAGCACCGGCGCGCGCCGCCAGCGCCGCATCGTGTCGATCGCGCCGAGCAGCGTCTGCGTCTGCGCGGGCTTGAGCATGCGGTGGCGCGCGAGCGTCGCGAGACGCTCGCCGACACACAGCTCGTCGGCCAGGTAGTCGCCCCAGTTGGCGTTGCGCGACAGCTGGTTGCTCGACCAGTCGAAGTTGTTGCCGAAGCCCTGCGTGTGCACGCCGTGCAGCCGCGCGGCGAGCGCGCCCAGCTCCGCGAGCAGTTCGACGCGGCGCGGGTGGTGCGCGGCGTCGATGCCGTCGACCTTGCGCGACACCATGTAGGGCAGGCCCACCGCCTCGTTGTCGACCTCCAGCACCTCGGGCGTCGGCACGCCCACCCGGCGCGCCTGCACCATCGCCCACTGCTCCTTCAGGTAGCCGTTGATCTGGCCGGCGCGCGAATGCAGGCGCACGACGAACTCGCCGTCGCGCACGCGGAACTCGAACACCATGTTGGTGAGCCCGCCCCCGCGCTGCGCCAGGCGGCGCGGCGTCTCGCCGAAGTAGCGGCGCGCGATCTCGAGCACCAGCAGGCGCGCCCGCCGCGCCGTGAGGTCGCCGCCCCGCGTGTCGGCCGTCATGCGGGCGACGCGCCGAGCTCGAACAACACCTGGCCCCAGGCCTGCGGGTCGGGCAGCCGCAGCGTCGACAGCGTGCCCTTGAAGTCGAGGTTCATGTTGCCGACGATGGCCGCCATGCCGCAGGCTTCGAGGAAGTTGTCGGTCTCGGCATCGCCCGCCCCGACCGAGTGCTCGAGGTCGACACCCAGCCGTCGCGCGATCTGCACGCTGCCGTGGCGCTTGTCGACGCCGCGGTGGGTGACGAACCGCGTGCGCTCGGTGTGCTGGTAGGCCATGCGGCGGTCTGCCGGCACCTCGTGCAGCAGGAAGACGAGGCAGACCTCGCCGGCGAAGAGCCGCTCGCGCAGCATGGCCACCGGTCCCGAGAACACCTCGGAAGCGCTGCGGTACTTGAGCTGCAGCGGCACGATGCGCTGCGGGTCGGGCGTCCAGACCAGTTCGCCGATGCGCCAGTCGCGCGGGTAGAAGAACACCAGCAGGTCGTCCGCGCCGCCGCGCAGCATGCCCTCGATGCCGACCAGCACCTCCTCGATCTCTGCGGCATCGAGCGTAAAGGCGTCGAACTCGTCGAACACCAGCTCGCCGCTCGCGTCCGGGCACACGCGGCCGATCTGGCTGCCCTTGAGCGACACCAGCGGGATCGCCGCGCCGGTGATGCGGTGCCACTCGCGCGCGAACACCGCGAGCACCGAGCGCGGGAAGCGCAGCGTGTTGATGATCACCATGCGCCCGCTGTCGTGCACGCTTTTCAGGCCGTACTCGACTTCCGGCGGAATGTGGACACGGCCTTCGAGTTCGTGCACCGCGGTGCCGTCGAGGTCGGTGAAGACCGCGCCGCGCGCCATGTAGCGCGAGCGGCGCAGGAAGTCGCGCACTTCGGCGCGCACCGCGGGAGCTTCGGAAACGCTGGGCTGGTTCACCCCAGCCCAGGCGCAAACGGCGTGCCCGGCCCATCCGGGAACAGGATTTGCCTTGCCAGGGGATGCGCCTCGCGCGCAGGCTGTTCGCATGACCAAGAATCCGACCACACTGACCTTCCGCATCCTCACCGTGAACACCCACAAGGGCTTCACGTTCCTCAACCGCAAGTTCATCCTGCATGAACTGCGCGAGGCGGTGCAGGCGGTGTCGGCCGACATCGTTTTCCTGCAGGAGGTGATGGGCAGCCATGCGCTGCACGCGACGCGGGTGCCGAAGTGGCCGACCTCCTCGCACTACGAGTTCCTCGCCGATTCGATGTGGCCGAGCTTTGCCTACGGGCGCAACGCCGTCTACCCGCACGGCGACCACGGCAACGCGGTGCTGTCGAAATTTCCCATCGTGCGCCACGAGAACCGCGACGTTTCGATGGGCGCCACCGAGCAGCGCGGGATGCTGCACTGCGTGTGCCGGGTGCCTGGACGCGAGCTCGACCTGCACGTGATCTGCGTGCACCTGGGGCTGCAGGAGTCGCACCGCCAGCAGCAGATCGATCTGCTGTGCCATATGGTGCGCGACGAAATCCCGGAGCAGGCGCCGCTGGTCATCGCCGGCGACTTCAACGATTGGCGGCTGCGCGGCCACAAGCGGCTCGAAGGCTGCGCCGGCATGCATGAGGTCTTCGTGCACGCCAACGGGCGCGCCGCCAAGACCTTCCCCGCGCGCTGGCCGCTGCTGCAACTCGACCGCATCTACGTGCGCAACGCCTCGGTGCACCAGCCGATCGTGCTGCCGCACAAACCCTGGTCGCACCTGTCGGACCACGCGCCGCTGGCCGCGGAGATCGTCGTATGAAGGCCGGGGCCGACGAGGCGACGCTCGCACGCCGGGTGCCCGAGGGCGACACCGCGCAAGGGGCTCGCAGCGCGTGGAGCGCGGTCAACGGCGTCATCAGCCGCCGTGCCGCGGCCCGGCGCTGGAAAGGCGGCAATCGCTTCCGATTGCTCGAGAACGGCGAGGAGTTCTTTCCGGCGGTGTTCTCTGCCATCGAGGCCGCGCAACGGGAAATCCTGCTCGAAACCTTCATCCTGTTCCAGGACAAGGTCGGCCTGGCGCTGCACGCCTGCCTGCTGGCCGCCGCCCAGCGTGGCGTGCAGATCGACGTCACGATCGACGGCTACGGCTCGCCCGACCTCACGACCGACTTCATCGGCTCGCTGACCCGGGCCGGCGTGCGCTTCCACGTGTTCGACCCGCGGCCCCTGCTGTTCGGCCGGCTGCGCACCAACCTGTTTCGCCGCATGCACCGCAAGATCGTCGTCGTCGACGGCAGCAAGGCCTTCGTGGGCGGCATCAACTACTCCGCCGACCACCTGCTCGACTTCGGCCCCGAGGCGAAGGAGGACTTCGCGGTCGAGATCGAGGGACCGATCGTGGACGACATCCACGCCTTCGCCGTCGAGGCGGTCGCGCCGGTGGCGGGCATGCGCCGCTGGTGGCGCCGCCGGGCCGCGCCGCCACCGGCGCAGCGCGTGCCGCAGCCGCACGCCGGCGATGCCGAGGCGATGTTCGTCGTGCGCGACAACGACCAGCACCGCGACGACATCGAGCGCCACTACCGCATCGCCCTGCGCGCCGCGCGGCGCGAGGTCATCATCGCCAACGCCTACTTCTTTCCCGGCTACCGGCTGCTCAAGGAGATGCGCCGCGCCGCCCGGCGCGGCGTGCGCGTGAGCCTCATCCTGCAAGGCCAGCCCGACATGCCGATCGTCACGGTGGCGGCGCGCATGCTGTACGACCACCTGCTGCGCGCCGGCGTGCACATCTACGAATACTGCGAGCGTCCGCTGCACGGCAAGGTGGCGTTGGCCGACGACGAGTGGGCCACGGTGGGGTCGAGCAACCTCGATCCGCTGAGCCTGTCGCTGAACCTGGAGGCCAACGTGATCATCCGCGACCAGGGCTTCACGCAAGACCTGCGGCAGCGGCTCACCCGCATCATGAACGACGCCTGCACGCGGGTCGACGCGCAGCACGCGGCGGCCGGCTCGCGCTGGCGGCTCGCCGCGAGCTTCCTCGTGTTCCACCTGCTGCGGCGGTTCCCGGCCTGGGCCGGCTGGCTGCCGGCGCATCAGCCGCGGCTCGCGCCGGCAGCCGACTACGCGGCCGCCGAAGACACCGTGCCGGCCACCGTGCAGGCGCTCGCCAAACTGACCGGCGACACCTCGCCGCCGCAGCCCTGGGCCTGGCGGGCGAGCGGCTCCGAGCGGGTGGGCGAGCGCAAGCCGGACTACTCCACCTCATGAGTTCCTCGGCCTCTGCCAAGGTGGCCGATCACGCCCACGCGCACAAGCCCCGGCGCGGCTGGACGCTCGCCAAGCGCGCACTGACCATCGCCTTCTTCGTTGTCGTCGCGGCGCTGCTGTTCTCCCAGGCGCGCACCATCGACTGGAGCGAGGTGCTGGACGTCATCGCCGGCTACCCGGCGCGCACCCTCGCCGCCGCCGCTGCGCTGGCGGCTCTGAGCCACGCGATCTACGGCAGCTACGACCTGCTTGGGCGCGCCTGGACGCGACACACGCTGCCGCGCAAGAAGGTCGTCGCGATCACCTTCGTGAGCTACGCGTTCAACCTGAACTTCGGTGCGCTGGTCGGCGGCTTTGCCTTCCGCTACCGGCTGTACTCGCAGTTCGGACTTGCCAACGACGTGATCACCAAGGTGCTGGGCTTGAGCCTCGTCACCAACTGGCTCGGCTACCTGGTACTGGCCGGCGGCGTGTTCGCGTTGCGCGTGATCGCGCCGCCGGCGGATTGGGATCTGGGCGCCACCGCCCTGCAAGGGCTCGGCGTGCTGCTGTGGCTCGCAGCTGCCGCCTACCTGCTCGCCTGCCGCTTCTCGCGCCGCCGGGAATGGACGGTGCGCGGCCACCACCTGAGCGTGCCGCCGCTGCGCGTGGCGCTGCTGCAAATGCTCTTGTCGTGCGCCAACTGGGCCGTCATCGCCGCGGTGCTGTACGTGCTGCTGGGGGAGCGCGTCGAGTACCCGCTGGTGCTCGGCGTGTTGCTGATGGCCGCGGTGGCGGGCGTCATCGCCCACATCCCCGCCGGGCTGGGCGTGCTGGAAGCCGTCTTCATCGCGTTGCTCGCCGGGGCGCTGCCGCGCGGCGAGGTGCTCGCTGCGCTGCTTGCGTACCGCGCGCTCTACTACCTCGCGCCCCTGCTCGTCGCGATCGCGGTCTACTTGGTGCTGGAGGCACGGGCCAAACACGAACAACGGGGGGATGCCCGGCCGCGAAACAAACCGCAGTAGCGGCCCAATCTCACGAACACCCCGGCCAACTCAGGACTTATCCGGCGCTCTCCTGCGTGCCGCCGGCCTATCGTGCGAAGGCACGCCCGCGCGTGCGCTTCACGACGCCGTTCCATGTCCTTGCGACCGCACAAACCGGTTCCCAGAGCCAGCATCGGCCCGCGCCCGATGTTCGTCCAGCGCGCGAGCGCGGTATTCGTCATCGAGCGGCTGCTGCCGCAGGCGGCGCGGCCGCTGCAGGTCGACGTGCAGACGCTCGAGCACTTCTCGGCGCTGATGGCGGCCGAGGGCTTCAGCGCCCATGTCTCGGCACTCGCATTCGACCGCATCTACGCGCGCGAACGCTTCATCTTCGCGCGCCGCCGCGGCGGCCCTGAACTGGCCGCGCTGGCGATGAACCTGCTGCACCGCCACCGCTACGGCAGCCCGGGATTGCCAGCCCCCTGACGGAGCCCAACGGCAATTCCCTACCGCACAGCGGGAGCCCGGATTGCCGCGTTGAGGGGACTCAACGACAACGGAGGCCCACATGAATGAGCTTCTCTTGCGGCGCCTGGGCGCCGTCCTCTGTTCCCTGATGCTGGCCCTCGCGCTGCCCGGTGGGTCCGCCTGGGCGGCCAAGAAGAAGGCGGCGCCGCCGCCACCACGCATCGTCGCCTTCGAACTCGAGCCGCCCGAAAAGGTGGCCGCCGGCAACGAATTGTTCTTCCGCGTCGAGGGCACGCCCGGTGCGCGCGCGACCGTGCGGGTGGGCGGCGTGTCGCGCACCCTCGTGCTGCAGGAGGTCGACGACGGCGTCTACGAAGGCGCCTACGTGCTGCGACCGCGCGACCGCACCGGTCCCCACTCGGCCGCTACCGCGACGCTGCGGCGCAACGGCCGCAGCAGCAGCTCGACGCTGGCGAGGCTGAGCGTCGCGCCACCGGCGGTCGCCGCCGCGCCGATCCAGCCCGCGCCGGCCACGCGGCCGGCGCTGGTGCTCAACCGCTTCGTCGCCGTCCCGGTCGACAAGCTCGAGCCGGGCACCGAACTCAAATTCGTCGCCCAGGGCACGCCGAACGCCAAGGCCACCTTCTCGATCGAGAACGTCGCCACCGGCATCCCGATGCGCGAGACGGCGCCGGGCCGCTACGAGGGCACCTACACGCTCAGGCGCCTGGACCGCGTGGTCGGCGGCGTGCCGGTGGTCGCGACGCTCGAAGGCCACGGCCAGGTCATCCGCAGCAACCTGACGCGCAACCAGATGCTGGTCGATGCACGCCCGCCGACCATCCGCAACCACCACCCGCGCGACGGCGAGACGGTGCTCGCCACAGGCCCGGTGTCGGTGTCGGGCACCTTCGACGACCGTGGCGGGCTGGGGGTCGATCCGAAGAGCGTGAAGATCAGCGTCGGCGGACGCGACGTGACGCCGCAGGCGAGCATCACGCGCGAATTCTTCACCTACCGCGGCGAGCTTGCCCCCGGCAGGTATGTGGCCGACGTGACGGCGAGAGACGCTGCCGGCAACCCGGTGCACAGCGCCTGGACCTTCCACGTCGAGCAGCAGCCGACCGCCGCGATCGGCCTGCCGCTGGCGATCACCAGCCACACGCCGAACGCCACGGTTCCCGCCGGCAGCCGCGTCACCGTGCGTGGCAAGACGGCCCCCCTCGCGACGATCGATGCCGAGGTGGTGGGCGTCGCCTCGGTGGTCGGCAGGATCGGCACCGCCGAGCGGCTGGTGAGCGAGCGCATCACCGCCGATGCGGACGGCGACTTCCGCTTCGACATTCCGGCGCAGATGCCGGTGCCCGGCATGCGCTACGAGATCAACGTGAAGGCGAGCGGCAACAACGAGAGCAAGGACACGCGGCTGGTGTTGTTCCAGCAGGGCTGAGCACTGTCCGCGACGCAGGGGCGATGCTGATCGCAGGTGCGGGTGCGGGTGCGATTAGCATCGCGCGATGGCCTCACCGTTCTGGCACCTCGTCACCCGCCTCGGCGAAGCGCAGATCATGCTGCCCGCGGCGCTTGCGCTGTGCTGGTGGCTGGCGCGCCGGGTGGAGGCGAGGCCGCTGGTGCAGCGCTGGCTCGCCCTGCTGGCGCTGGCCGCCGCCGTCACGACTTTCACCAAGGTGGCCTTTCTCGGATGGGGCCTCGGCAGCGCGGCGCTCAACTTCACCGG
>CAJPFZ010000021.1 GCA_905339355.1 Burkholderiaceae bacterium | reverse complement strand
GGTCATCCACCAGGAGAAGCGCTCGGCCTTCCAGATGCGGCGCAGGCAGCGCGCCGAATAGTGGTCGATGCCCGACTCGCTGCCCTGATAGAACTCGATGAGGGCGCGTGACAGGGTGCGCACGTCGGTGGCGGCGAGGTTGAGGCCCTTGGCGCCGGTCGGCGGCACGATGTGGGCGGCGTCGCCGGCGAGGAACAGGCGGCCGAAGCGCATCGGCTCGGCGACGAAGCTCCTGAGCGGGGCGATGCTCTTCTCGATCGACGGGCCGGTGACCAGCCGCGCGTTGGCCGGCGCGTCGAGGCGCTTCCTCAGCTCGCTCCAGAACTTCTCGTCGGACCAGTCCTCGACCTTCTCGGTGAGCGGCACCTGCAGGTAGTAGCGGCTGCGCGTATGGGAGCGCATGCTGCACAGGGCGAAGCCGCGCCCGGTCTTGGCGTAGATCAGCTCCTCCGAGACCGGCGGCGTGTCGGAGAGCAGGCCGAGCCAGCCGAAAGGATAGACGCGCTCGAAGTTGGCGATGGCGCCCTTCGGCACGCTGGCTCGGCAGACACCATGGAAGCCATCGCAGCCGGCGATGAAATCGCACTCGATCTCGTGCGCGGCGCCGTCCTTGACATAGCGCACGCGCGGATGCTTCGTGTCGAAGTCGTGCACGCTGACGTCCTTCGCCTCGTACACCGTTTTCAACCCTGCCGATGCGCGGGCGTCCATCAGATCCTTGGTGAGCTCGGTCTGGCCATACACCATCACCCGCTTGCCGCCGGTGAGGCCGGCGAGGTCGATGCGGTGGCGCCTGCCGTCGATGAGCAGCTCGAAGCCGTCGTGCGGCAGGCCCTCGGCGTGCATGCGGCGGCCGACGCCGGCCTCGTCGAGGAGGTCGACGGCGACCTGCTCGAGCACGCCGGCGCGGATGCGCCCGAGCACGTAGTCGGGCGTGTGCGCCTCGAGGATGACGGCGTCGATGCCGGCCCTGGCGAGCAGCTGGCCGAGGATCAGGCCCGAGGGGCCGGCGCCGATGATGGCGACTTGTACTCTCATGTCGTGACTCTCTTCGAATGCATACCTTGACAGCCTGGATTCTGGCCCTGTGCGGCAGGGCCAAGAAGCGCCGCGGCCGACTATCAGCTATCGCATTCTGCGATAGCTGACATGTCCTAGGGGAAGATTTCGGTATCGATTTCCTGCTGCGTGGCCGCGTTGTAGCGCGGCCCGGCGACGGTCTGCTGGTTGATGAGCGCGTCGAGCCGCGCGACGAGGCCGGCATCCAGCGTCACGGCGGCGGCGCCGGCGTTCTCGTCGAGATGCGCGCTGCTGCGGGTGCCGAACAGCGGCAGGATGTGATCGCCCTTCGTCAGCAGCCAGGCGAGCGCGAGCTGCGATGGCGTGCAGCCGGCCTCGGCGGCGATCCGGCGGTAGTCCGCCAGCAGGCCGAGGTTCTTCGCGTAATTGGCCGGCTCGAAGCGCGGCATCTGGCGGCGGATGTCCTTCGCCTCGAGTTCCCTGTCGGGATCGTGCAGCGTGCCG
>CAJPFZ010000020.1 GCA_905339355.1 Burkholderiaceae bacterium | reverse complement strand
CTTCTCAGGTCCGCAACGGTGGCGGCTCGCGCTGCGCGCGTCGCACGCCACGAGCGATTTGTAGGCACCGGACTCGCCACACCCTTCCGCGGGTGGACTGCTCGAGGCAACGGGTCAGCACCGCACGTGATTAGCCAAGAGGTATTGCCAGCCATCCTCTAAGACCAAATCATTGGGCTCTTTTCTTTGGTGACTTTCTTTTGAGCCAGCAAAAGAAAGTTACCCGCCCGCCGGGGCGGGACCCGGCACGCTCCGCAGGAGCACAAGACATCAATGAAGAATGTCAAACACCGACACTTCATCCAGATACGACGCCGGCAACATCACCCCGCTGATGTCGTGCTGCAACCGCGCCTGCGCATGCTTGGAGACGACGACGCAGGGATCGGCCACGAGATGCGCCAACACCTCGCGCGGCGCGCGCGCATTGCAGGCGACTCGCATGCGCACCAGGTCGGACTTGTCGTGCGCGAGCTGCTCGATCATGTCGTCGCTGATCGATTGGCTCGATGCGATCGCCACGCGCACCTGGATGCGAGGGTGCGACGACAGGTGCGCCACCAACTCGTGCGGAATCGTGCGGTTGGCCGCGACCCAGACCGCGAGATCGGGGTAGAGGGTGAGCACGTCCCACCACACCTCGGAGGAGACGGCGCGGGCCGAGACGACGCGCGCGAGGTCGAGCGGCGACGCCTCCAGCAGCCGGCGGAACTCGTCGGCGCTGACTATCGCTGCTTGTCCTCGGTTCAATGGCACGGCCGCCTCCGCCCGCGTCAGTTCGCGCAGCGCATCGTGCTCGGCGAGCGGCCGAACCAACGCTTGCAGGCGCGATAGAAGTTGCTCGGGTCCGAGAAGCCGAGCGCGAAGGTGATTTCGGTGGGGCTGAAGTCGCTGTGCGCGAAGTAGCGCTGCGCCATCTCGCGGCGCACTTCGTCGACCAGCTCCGCGAAGCTCGTGCCTTCTTCGGTGAGGCGGCGCTGCAGCGTGCGCTCGCTCATGCACAGCATGGAGGCCATGGTCTCGCGCCGCGGGTCGCCTTTGGACAAATGTTTCATCAGCGCCTGCCGCACTCGGATGCTGACCGAGCCGCCCTGCTGCTCCGCGATCTGCGTGGCGATGCGCTCGCACAGGTCGGCCACGGTCTGGTCGGCCGTGGGGATGGGCAGCGCGAGGTCGCCGATCGCCATCTCGATCATGCAGCTCGGCGCGTTGAAATGCACCGGGCAGCCGAACGCATCGACCCAGCGCTGCGGCTCGGCTGGCGGCGGCGCGGGATGGTGGAAGGCGATGGGTTTCACCGGGCGGCCGGTGATCCAGTGGATGCCGTGCAGCAGCACGGTGGAGTAGAAGTCGTAGCGCTGGTGCGGCACCGGGCGGCGGCCCGGCGCGATGGTCAGCAGCAGGAAGCAACGCTCGCCCTCGATCTTCAGGTCGATTGTGGCGGTGGGCGACACGAGGTGCGTGAAGCGCGAGAGCGCCTGCAACGCGCTTTGCACGTTGGGTGCCGACAGCACGACATGCGAGAGCACGCCGAGCGAGTTCAACGGGTGCGTCGGCGGAGTGAGGCCGATGGCCGGATCGCCGGTCTTGGCGACCGCGAGTTCCCAGGCCCGGCTGAATCCGTCGGTCAGCTCGCCGAGGTCGATCTCCTCGCAAGCCGTCAGGTCCACGCCCGCTTCGGCGAGCAGGGCATCAACATCCAATCCACGCTGCGCAAAGGCATCCTTCATCGCTTTGCACCAGCCGACATCAGAGATGAGCATTGGTTTCATGGCTGCGCTTCCGTTGTTCCCAGACACTCGGACGACCCAAAATAGAACGCCCGTGCACTTTTCCTGGGGTGCGAAAGATAGCTGTCAGCTTGGGGACACCCAACTGGGGTGAACCCGAAGCGTTGCGCGCCGGCACGCAGGCTTCGCAAGCTCCTGCGACGGCGCCGAGGGTCGACTTTCAGACGGAAATGCGGCGAGTGAGTGGGGACTTTGGCGGCGCTGCCAACGCCACGCGCCCCCCTAAGTTGGTGGGGCGGGCACGCTGCCGCGGTTGTCGTATGACTTCGCTGGCGGGAGGGGTTGGACCGAGCGCGTGGCACTCGGTGCTTGCTACGCTTGGGGTCTCTCACCGACAGTGGATCTCGCGCTACCGATGAACAAGGCATTCACCCGCGAAAGCGACAGCCAGGACGACGATGACGACGGCGACCTCGCGCTGCCCGCTCTGCCGCAAGGCGCGAAGAACTACGTCACGCCGGCCGGCTACGCACGTCTGCGTGAGGAGCTGATGACGCTGCTCGACGTGGAGCGGCCGAAGGTCGTCGAGGTGGTGTCGTGGGCGGCAAAGAACGGCGACCGCTCGGAGAACGGCGACTACCTGTACGGCAAGAAGCGGCTGCGCGAGATCGACCGGCGCATCCGCTTCCTGACCAAGCGGCTCGACGTGGCCGAGGTCGTCGACCCGTCGGTGCACCACGGGCGCGACCAGGTGTTCTTCGGCGCGACCGTGACCTATGTCAATCAGCGCGGGGAGGAGCGCACGGTCACGATCAAGGGCATCGACGAATCCGACAGCAGCCGAGGCGAGGTGAGCTGGATCGCGCCGATCTCGCGTGCGTTGCTGAAGTCGAAGGTCGGCGACGAGGTGTCGCTCGTGACGCCGGTCGGGCTGGAGAAGATCGAGGTGGTCGAGGTGATGTACCCGGCGCCGTCGCACTGAGATCAGCGCGTCGGATCAGCGCATCAGCTCAGCGCCGCAGCACCGCGAGCCATGCTCGCTGCTCGTCGGTCAGTACATCCTCGGGCGTCATCAGCGCATGCTGCAAGGCGCTGCGGATCTCCGGCTCCTCGGGTGGCAGCGGGATCTTCAGCAAGGCGTCGAGCAGCGCCTTGGCGCGCTCCAGGCTGCGACCGTAGAGCTCGAAGATCGACGCGACCGTGACGTGCTGGCTCGGGTCATCTTTCCAGCAGTCGTAGTCGGTGACGATGCCCACCGTGGCGTAGGCCATCTGCGCCTCGCGCGCGAGGAAGACCTCGGGCACGTTGGTCATGCCGACGAGGTGGCAGCCGTTGCGCTGCATCATCAGGCTCTCGGCGCGCGTGCCCAGGCGCGGCCCTTCGACACACGCGTAGGTCACGTCGCGGTGCAGCGTGATGCCTTGCGCCGCTGCCGTGCCTGCCACCCAGTCGATCATCGCGGCGCTCACCGGCCGTGCGGTCGAGATGTGCGCCGCGACGCCGCGCCCGAAGAAGCTGCGCTCGCGCGCGCCGCGGGTCCAGTCGATGTATTGGTCCGGCATCGCGAAATGCCCCGGCGCGATGTGCTCGGCGAGGCTGCCGACGGCCGAGAAGCCGAGGATGCGCGTGGCGCCCGCCTGCTTGAGCGCGAAGACGTTGGCGCGGTAGTTCACCTCGTGCGGCAGCAGGCGGTGGCCGCTGCCGTGGCGGGCGAGAAACAAAAGCGGCCGGCCGTGCAGGTGGCCGCGCACGATGGCGCCCGACGGCTCGCCGAACGGGGTCGAGCCTGCAAGCCGCTCCTCGATGACCATGCCCGCCAGTTCGTAGATCCCGGTACCGCCGATGATCGCCAGCATGTGTGTGCTCCGTTGAGAATGAATCGAATTCAGCAGCAAGGCGTGGCGCTGGCCGCCGCCGCGCCGCTGTCGAAGGGCAGCGTGCCGCCGCAGCCTTCGAACAAGCCGAAGTGTCGGCTGAAGTCGCCGATGAAGTCGAAGTGTGCCGCGAAGCGCGTGTCGTGCAGCATGCGCCAGGTGTTGCCGCAGACCGGGAACACGCGGCCGGTTTCGATGTCGTGGTGCTTGTCGAGCACGAAGCGCTCGGCGTGCTGCGCGATGCT
>CAJPFZ010000019.1 GCA_905339355.1 Burkholderiaceae bacterium | reverse complement strand
CTTTCAGGGAGATGAAGCCTGCGGGACATATCGGCTATTCGATTTTCATCTACAGGCTTTGAAGTAACCGGGTTAATGGAAAACAAAGGCTTCACCATAATCGAACTCCTGCTGACGATGCTGCTGGCTGCCATACTGGCTGCAGCGGCTGCTTCATATCTATTCAAGGGAGAGGCCCCTTTGAGCGTACAGGCGTTCGCTGAAAAAGTCTGCGACGACGTACGCTACGCGCAGTCTCTGGCAATGCTGAGAAGCGCTCTGGAGACTTCGCAGAACTCCAACCCTTATTTCATCTACAGGGTAAGTTTCAACGGCGCAGACCCGAACTGCCCCGGTCTAAACCAGTACACGATAGTAAACGACGCCGACAACAACGGGAGCTGGGGCGAGAGGCCTAACGGCGGCGGACAGGTCGAAAGCGCGAGAATGCCCTCGACAGGCTCCGATTATTTCTGCGTCTCTCTGGAAAATGGTGATTACGACGGTTTTTCAATAGCCGCAGATTTCGGCGGCGCTGTACCCGGCGTACTCGCGTTCGATTCACTCGGCGTGCCGCTCGACAGCGACGGTGCGGCGCTTGCTGCTTCCAAGGACATTACGGTGTCAAAAGGAGGGGAGTCGGTCTTGATTTCAATATCTCCAAAAACCGGTTTTACGGCTGTCCAATGAGCGGCGGCAGGGGCTTTACTCTCATAGAGACGCTGATGGTCATCGTGCTTTTGGGGATAATGGGAACCGGGCTCGTCTATTACTTCGCGGCGCTCGGCTCTTCCACGCAGGCCCAGGTCGTGCAGGCTTCGGCCCTGGGTCAGGAGAAGCTCGAAAAGATATTCGCGGACAAGAAAGACAACGGCTTCAACTCAATAGTATCCGAGGTGCCAACAGCGCTCCCGGCCCCGTATGACAGGTTCACGAGGTCTGTCGAGGTAATATGCGTAAATGAAGCAGACCTCGACCTTCCGGCCGGGACAATACCGCAATGCGCCGACACTGACATAAGCGCCAAGCGCGTGAAGGTAACGATATCATGGCAGGGCGGATCGGCCGATTTCACTACGATCATAACGGACCATTGATGAGAGAGAACTCCCAGAGTGGCTTCACTCTCATGGAGCTCGTGCTCTCGATGGCACTCCTCGGAATAGCCGCAGTGACCGCAGGGATGCTTATATACCAGGGTACGAGGTCTTTCGAGGCGCTCTCCGATCAAAAGGAAGTAACCCAACTGGCGGCCCTCGCGCTGGAGCGGGTCTCAAGGGAACTCAGGTTGATGAAGTGCACGCCGTCGGGCAACTCGTGCGCCCCTTCGTCCTCAGACGTTCCTGTCATGACTGCAACCGAGCTCCGGTTCGTCAACTCCGGTTACGAGGGCAGGGGGCTGAGGCTTGCCGGCACATCGCTTATGCTGAGGGACGGAGCGGGCCCCGCAGACCCTGAATACGTCCTCGCGGCAGGAGTGAGCTCTCTTGCCTTC
>CAJPFZ010000018.1 GCA_905339355.1 Burkholderiaceae bacterium | reverse complement strand
TGCCGGGCGACGAGGTGGCGGTGGAGCTGCGCTACACCGAGCTGCTGACGCCGCAGGACGCGCAGTACGGCTTCGTGTTTCCGACCGTCGTCGGCCCGCGCTACAACAGCCCTCAGGGCGCCGCCGCGCGCGAGCGCTGGGTCGCGACGCCGCACCTGCAGCCCGGCGCCGCACCGAAGGCGGCATTCGAACTCAAGCTCACGCTCGACGCGCCGGTCGCGCTGAAGGAGATCGGCTCGCCTTCACACGAGGTCGTCATCGACGGCGTGGGCACCACGCAGGCGCGGGTGATGCTCGATCGGCGGGCCGAAGCGCCGGCGGCGAACCGCGACTTCGTCCTGAACTACCGGCTGGCTGGCGACCGCATCGAAAGCGGCCTGATGCTGTACCGCGGCGAGCAGGAGAACTTCTTCCTCGCGCTGGTCGAGCCGCCGGCAGCGGTGCCGACCCGCCTGATCAGCCCGCGCGACTACATCTTCGTCGTCGACATCTCGGGCTCCATGCACGGCTATCCGCTGGAGACGGCCAAGGCGCTGCTGCAGCAGCTTATCGGCGGCCTGCGCCCGAGCGACACCTTCAACGTGATGCTGTTCGCCGGCAGCAGCCGCATGCTCGCGCCGAGTTCGGTGCCGGCCACCCGCGCCAACATCGACCAGGCGCTGCGCACGATCCGCGAGATGGGCGGCGGCGGCAGCACCGAGATCGTGCCGGCGCTCAGGCGCATCGCGGCGCTGCCGAAGGCGCCCGACGTCTCGCGCAGCGTCATCGTCGTGACCGACGGCTACGTGACGGTGGAGAACGAGGTCTTCCAGCTGGTGCGCCGGAACCTCGGCCAGGCCAACGTGTTCGCCTTCGGCATCGGCAGCAGCGTCAATCGCCACCTGATCGAAGGCATCGCACGCGCCGGCCAGGGCGAGGCCTTCATCGTCACCCGGCCCGCCGAGGCCGCCGCGCAGGCCGAGCGCCTGCGCCGCATGATCGAGTCGCCGGTGCTGACGCAGGTGAGGGCGCGATTCGAGGGGCTGGACGTGTACGACGTGGTACCGGCGCAGCTGCCCGACGTGCTTGGCGGCCGGCCGGTGCTGGTGTTCGGCAAGTGGCGGGGCGACGCATCGCAGCCGGCGCGCGGCACGCTGGTGGTCGAGGGCCGCAGCGCGCAAGGCGCGTACCGCAACGCGATCGACGTCGCCGGCGGCGAGAGCCAGAACACTCCCGCCCTGCGTCACCTGTGGGCGCGCCAGCGCATCGCGGGCCTCAGCGACCAGGAGGCGCTCGAAGGCGGTACGGCGCAAAAGGAAGCCATCACCGCCCTCGGTCTCAAGTACAGCCTGCTCACGCAATACACGAGTTTCATCGCAGTCGACCAGCGCGTGCGCAACAGCAACCCCGCACTTTCCGCCACGGTCGATCAGCCGTCGGCGTTGCCCCAGGGCGTGAGTGCACTGGCGATCGGCTCGCCGGTGCCGAGCACACCGGAGCCGGCCGCCTGGGTCGCTTTGCTGCTGGTGATCGCCGTCGTGATCGCGACCGTGCTGGCGCGGCGGCGCCGTTGAGACCGTCATGGAACAAGTCATCGCCACCACCCCTGCCGGACGCTGGCAGCAACGCATCGAGGCCGTGCCGCCGCTTGCCTGGCTCGCACTGCAGGCCGCCGCCTTGTGGACCCACTGGCGCTGGGCTGCCGCACGCGTCGCCGACGGCTCGGACGATCCGCTGGGGTTCGCCGCGCTGGCCGCCCTGCTGTGGCTCATCGCACGGCTCGCGCCCGATCTGCGCGGCACCCCACGGCCAGGCTGGCTCGCCACCGCGCTGCTGCTGAGCCTCGCGGCCACGGTCGGCGTGTTCGTCGCACCGCCCTTGGTCGGCGCCCTCTTCGCCGCGCTGGCGCTGGTGTGCGGGCTGCATGCCTTCATGCCGGCGGGCCGCGCCAGTGCACCGCTGGTCGGGCTCGCGGTGCTCGCCTTGCCGCTCGTCTCGTCGCTGCAGTTCTATGCCGGCTACCCGTTGCGGGTGCTGACCGCGCAGCTCAGCACCTGGGCGCTGCAGCTCGGGGGCGTGGCGGCGGTGCGCAGCGGCGGCACGATGACGGTGGAGGGCCGGCTGGTCATCGTCGACGCACCGTGTTCGGGGGTGCAGATGGTGTGGATGGCGTACTTCACGGCCTGCGCCGTGGCCGCCTTCACCGGCCTCTGCGACCGTCGCTTTCTGGCCCGACTGCCGTGGGTGGGGCTCGTCGTGCTGGCCGGCAATGTGCTGCGCAACAGCGTGCTGGTGCTGCTCGAGGCCCGGCAGTCCGCGGTGCCGCAGGCGGTGCACGAGTTGATCGGGCTGCTGGTGCTGGCGATGGCGTGCGGCGCCGTCGTCGCGCTGATGCGAGGCGAACGCGATGACACGCGCTGAGCGCTCGTCGTCCACTGCCTGCAAGCTGGCTTGGGCCTTCGCCTTGCTGTGGTGTGCGCTGGCGCCGCTGGCGCTGTCGCGCGGCGAGGCCGCCACCGCACACCCGAACGCGGCAGAATGGCCGAGCACATGGCAAGGCCGCACCTTGCGTCCGCTCGCGCTGAGCGAGGTCGAGCAGCGCTTCGCCGCGCGTTTCCCCGGCAACATCGCGCGCCTGACCGACGGCGAACAGGTGCTGGTGTGGCGCGAGGTCCATCGACCCACGCGCATGCTGCACCCCGCCGCCGACTGCTACCGTGGTCTCGGCTACCGCATTGCGCAGGCGCGGCTCGAACACGATGCGAAGCAGCAGCTGTGGCGCTGCTTCGTCGCCGAGCGCGAGGGGCAGCGGCTGCGGGTGTGCGAGCGCATCGTCGGCGCCGACGGCCGGTCGTTCACCGACACCTCGGGCTGGTTCTGGGCGGCACAGCTCGGGCAGTCGGTGGGTCCGTGGCAGGCGATCACGGTGGCGCGGGCGATGTGACGCGCGCCCTGTCACCTCACAGGCGCATCGTCTGCACCCGCGGCTCGGGGACGTTGCGGCCATGCAGCCAGTCATGCACCAGGCGAGCCAAGTCACCGCTCTGCGCAGCCTGCCACACCAGCTCGGGTGGCACGACACGCGTGCCTGCCGGCGCGCCGGGCAGCTGAACCGCCAGTTGGGTGGTGAACTGCGCCACCTTGCCGGCACGCACCGGCTTGTCGCGCTGCGGGACCATCAACTGCAGCTGGGACAACACCCAGTCGGCCACGCGCTGCAGCGTGTAACCCGAGTTCGCCCCGAGGGCGGGCTGCGCCGGGCGCACGAACACGACGTGCTCGAATCCGAGCGATGCGACAGCCTGCTCGTCGAGGTTGGCCAAGCCCTGCTTGAGCGCCTCGGGCAGGGTCGCAGGTGCATGCGGCAGCACGACCACGAGGTCGCGCACCCCACGCGAGCGCAGCGCCCTCGCCAGACCGGGCAGGTCGTGCGGCTGCGGCCGCAAGAACGCCTGCTCGCGGCCGTTGGCATGTCGTTCACGGTCGAACACGATCACCGCGGTGTCCTCGCAGCCAGCTTCGGCCGATGCATCGAGCGCAGCCCACGGCACCGTCACGAGCCCGCGCAGAGCAGCGTTCAGCGGCTGCGTCACCACCACGCCGACCTGCGCGAAGCCGCGGCTGGCGAGCAGCTGCTCCAGCACGGCAGCGCCGAGCACGCCGGCGCCGCCAGCCACGAGCACGCGGCGCGCCACGTTCACTGGCCGCTTCGGCACCGCGCGGCCCGCCCGCAAGGCGTCATGCAGAAGGTTCATTGCGGCGAGTATCGTTGCATGCCCGCCTCGGCTTGAAGCGGCCGGGCGATGACCCCAGTTACGCCAAGCGGGTAGCATGCATCGCTCACATCGGAGGACACACCATGATTCGAAGGTTCTGGCTCGCCGTCGCGGCGCTCTTCACCGCCGCCGGCCTGAGCGGCTGCGGCTACAACGACTTCCAGCGCCTGGATGAGCAGGTCAAGAGCGCCTGGTCCGAGGTGCTGAACCAATACCAGCGGCGCGCCGACCTGATCCCGAACATCGTCGCCACCGTCAAGGGCGAGGCCAACTTCGAGCAGGAAACTCTGACCCGCGTCATCGAGGCGCGTTCGCGCGCGACCAGCATCCAGGCCACGCCGGAGCTGATCGACAATCCCGAAGCCTTCAACAAGTTCCAGCAGGCGCAAGGCGAGCTGAGTTCGGCGCTGAGCCGGTTGATGGTCGTCGTCGAGGCGTATCCGAACCTCAAGGCCAACCAGGCCTTTCAGGACCTGCGGGTGCAGCTCGAAGGCACAGAGAACCGCATCACCGTCGCGCGCAACCGCTACATCAAGACGGTGGCCGACTACAACGTGCTTGCGCGCAGCTTCCCAAGCAACCTGACCGCCATGCTGTTCGGCTACGACGTGAAGCCGAACTTCACCGTGCAGAACGAAGCGCAGATCTCGACGCCACCGGCGGTGAGCTTCGACAAGCCGGCGTCCAGGTAGCCGGCGGCGCGACGCAGCCCCGATGCCCCGCCTTATCCGCTGCCTGCTGGCGTTCATGCTGGCGTGGATCGCCGGCTCGGCGTTCGCGCAGGACGTGCTGCCGGTACCGCCGCTCTCCGGCCGCGTGATCGACCAGACCGCGACGCTGAGCCCGGCGCAGAGCGCCGCGCTCGGCGACAAGCTCGCCGCGCTCGAGAGCGAGACCGGCTCGCAGCTGGTGGTGCTGATCGTGCCGACCACGTTGCCCGAAGACGACGCGTCGTATGCACAGCGCGTGGCCGACCAGTACAAGATCGGGCGGCGCGATATCGGGGACGGGCTGTTGATCGTCGTCGCGAAGAACGACCGCAAGGTGCGCATCGAGGTCGCCAAGGGGCTCGAAGGCGCGATCCCCGACCTCGCGGCCAAACGCATCATCGACCAGCAGATCACGCCGGCCTTTCGGGCGGGCGACTTTGCCGGCGGCTTGAATGCGGCGGTCGACCAGCTCGGCGCACGCATCAAGGGCGAAGGCCTGCCCGTGCCGAGTGCCCAGCC
>CAJPFZ010000017.1 GCA_905339355.1 Burkholderiaceae bacterium | reverse complement strand
TCCTTCTCCGACATGACCTCGACCTCGGCCGCGTCATGCGCACGCTTGAGGTCGTCCTTGGCTGACTTCTCCGAATAGACGCCGTCGATCATCTCCTTGATGTGCTTCTTGATGCTGCGCGGCGTGATGCCCTCCAGCGTGTTGTGCGCGAGCTGCCGGGCGCGGCGGCGCTCGGTTTCGTCGATCGCGCGGCGCATGGAGTCGGTGATGCGGTCGGCGTAGAGGATCGCCTTGCCGCTGACGTGGCGCGCCGCGCGGCCAATGGTCTGGATCAGCGAGCGCTCGGCGCGCAGGAAGCCTTCCTTGTCGGCATCGAGGATGGCCACCAGCGACACCTCCGGAATGTCCAGCCCCTCGCGCAGCAGGTTGATGCCGACCAGCACGTCGAAGGTGCCCAGGCGCAGGTCGCGAATGATCTCGACCCGTTCCACCGTGTCGATGTCGCTGTGCAGGTAGCGCACCTTGACGCCGTTGTCGGCCAGGTAGTCGGTGAGTTGCTCGGCCATGCGCTTGGTGAGCGTCGTGATCAGCACCCGCTCGTGTTTGTCTACACGCTCGCGGATTTCCTGCAGCACGTCGTCTACCTGGTGCGTGGCGGGCCGCACCTCCACCTCGGGGTCGATCAGGCCGGTCGGCCGCACCAGCTGTTCGACCACCTGGCCGGCGTGTTCCTGCTCGTACGCCGCCGGCGTGGCCGAAACGAAGATCGCCTGGCGCATCTTGGTCTCGAACTCCTCGAACTTCAGCGGCCGGTTGTCGAGCGCACTCGGCAGGCGAAATCCGTATTCCACCAGCGTCGTCTTGCGCGCGCGGTCGCCGTTGTACATGCCGCCCAGCTGGCCGACCAGCACGTGGCTCTCGTCGAGGAACATCAGCGCGTCGCGCGGCAGGTAGTCGACCAGCGTCGACGGCGGCTCGCCCGGCGCCGCGCCCGACAGGTGCCGCGTGTAGTTCTCGATGCCCTTGCAGTGGCCGATCTCCTGCAGCATCTCGAGGTCGAACCGGGTGCGTTGCTCGAGGCGCTGCGCTTCGACCAGCTTGCCCGACTTCACCAGCTCGTCCAGGCGCCAGCGCAGCTCTTCCTTGATCGTCTCCACTGCCGCCACCACGCGGTCGCGCGGCGTCACGTAGTGGCTCGACGGGTAGACGGTGAAGCGCGGGATCTTCTGGCGGATGCGCCCGGTCAACGGGTCGAACAGCTGCAGCGACTCGACCTCATCGTCGAACAGCTCGATGCGGATCGCGAGTTCCGAATGCTCGGCCGGGAAGACGTCGATGGTGTCGCCGCGCACGCGGAAGCTGCCGCGCGAGAAGTCCATCTCGTTGCGCGTGTACTGCATGCGGATCAGCTGCGCGATCACGTCGCGCTGGCCCATCTTGTCGCCGGCGCGCAGCGTCATCACCATGCGGTGGTAGTCGCTCGGGTTGCCGATGCCGTAGATGGCGCTGACCGTCGCCACGATCACCACGTCGCGCCGTTCGAGCAGGCTCTTCGTGGCCGACAGCCGCATCTGCTCGATGTGTTCGTTGATCGAGCTGTCTTTTTCGATGAACAGGTCGCGCTGAGGCACGTAGGCCTCGGGCTGGTAGTAGTCGTAGTAGCTGACGAAATACTCCACGGCGTTCTTCGGAAAGAACTCCCGGAACTCGCTGTACAGCTGCGCGGCGAGTGTCTTGTTGGGGGCAAACACGATCGCCGGCCGGCCCATGCGGGCGATCACGTTGGCCATCGTGAAGGTCTTGCCCGAACCCGTTACGCCCAGCAGCGTCTGGAAACTCAGGCCGTCCTCGATGCCGTCGACCAGCTGCTGGATCGCAACCGGTTGATCGCCCGCTGGCGGGTACGGCATGAACAGCTGGAAGGGCGACCCGGGAAAACTCACGAATTCGCCTTTGGCCGGAACATCCATCCCGGTTGCATCAGGAGAACCCACCACGGAAAGCTCGGCCATCGGAAAAGTCCCAAGTAAAATCTGCGGGTTTTCCCGCGATGGGAAGACAAAGGGCAATCGACGAGGTTAGCCCAAATCCGCCATCCGCTCTACTGACACACCCTGTCGACAAGGACTGACATGTCTTCCCTTTTTGCCGCCGTCGAGTTGGCGCCCCGCGATCCGATCCTGGGCCTCAACGAGCAGTTCAACGCCGACCCAAACCCGGCCAAGGTGAATTTGGGTGTCGGCGTGTACTACGACGACGACGGAAAACTGCCGCTGCTGAGATGCGTGGCCGAGGCCGAGAAACAGATGGTGGAGTCGCCCAAGGCGCGCGGCTACCTGCCGATCGACGGCATCGCGGCCTATGACAAGGCGGTGCAAGGTCTCGTATTTGGGGCCGACAGCGAGGCCGTCAAGGCCGGTCGCATCGCCACCGCGCAGGCCGTTGGCGGCACCGGCGGGCTGAAGGTCGGCGCCGACTTCCTCA
>CAJPFZ010000016.1 GCA_905339355.1 Burkholderiaceae bacterium | reverse complement strand
CAGAATAGATGGCAAGGAACACTAGCAGCCTGTTCTGACCGCCCCCTGTATTTTGACCATGGGTCACGGGGTGGGATATACTGCCACAAGTGAGAAAAGTGCGGCCCTGCCGCACTTTGTTTTTGAAGCCTGTAAGTTGGTTAAGAGAAAATTATGCCAGTTATTACCTTGCCGGATGGATCGCAACGCAACTATGCGCAGCCTGTCACTGTCGCCGAAGTCGCGCAGAGCATAGGCGCGGGTTTGGCGCGTGCGGCGCTGGCCGGAAAGCTGAACGGCCAGTTGGTCGATACTTCGTACCGGATCGCTGACGATGCGGCTTTGGCCATTGTCACCGAAAAGGACATGGACGGGCTGGAGATTATCCGCCACTCCACCGCGCACCTGCTGGCCCACGCAGTCAAGGAACTGTTTCCAGAGGCGCAGGTGACCATTGGCCCGGTGATTGAAAACGGCTTCTTTTATGATTTTTCCTATGCGCGCCCATTCACGCCGGAGGACCTGGCGGCTATCGAAAAGCGCATGGCCGACTTGGCGAAACTGGACCTGCCGGTGGCGCGCCGCGTGTTGCCGCGCGATGAGGCCGTCGCGTATTTCAAGAGTATCGGCGAGCGCTACAAGGCGGAGATAATCGAATCTATTCCCGCGGATCAGGAAGTGTCGCTGTACAGCGAGGGCGAATTTACCGACCTGTGCCGCGGCCCGCACGTACCGTCTACCGGCAAGCTCAAGGTGTTCAAGTTGATGAGCCTGGCAGGAGCATACTGGCGCGGAGATCACCGCAATGAAATGTTGCAGCGCATCTATGGCACGGCCTGGGCGAAGAAGGAAGACCTCGATGCTTATCTGCATCGCCTGGAAGAAGCGGAGAAGCGCGACCACCGCAAACTGGCCAAGCAGCTCGATTTGTTTCACATGCAGGACGATGCGCCCGGCATGGTGTTCTGGCACCCCAATGGCTGGACGATCTGGCAGGAAATCGAACAGTACATGCGCACCAAGTTTCGCGAGTATGGCTATCAGGAAGTGCGCACGCCCACCATGCTGGACCGCACGCTGTGGGAGAAATCGGGGCATTGGGAAAATTACCGCGACAATATGTTTTCGACTCACTCAGAGTCGCGCGATTTTGCGGTGAAACCGATGAACTGTCCCGGCCATGTGCAGATTTTCAACCACGGCCTGCACAGC
>CAJPFZ010000015.1 GCA_905339355.1 Burkholderiaceae bacterium | reverse complement strand
CGCCCGCTGAGGCAGGAACTCGCGCCGGTGGCCGACCTGCTGCGCCAGCGGCAGCAGCGCATCGCGCAGATCCTGCAGCAGCGCCGCGCGCTGGTCGAAGCCGACCCGGCCGGCGAGCCGACCGTGCGTGGCCAGGTGCTGCTCGCGTCGCCGGCGCCCGCGCTGCTCGCCGCCGCACGGGCCGAGGGGTTCGAGGTGCTGCGCGAGCGTGTGCTGCAGGAACTCGATCTGCAGATCGTCACGCTGCGCGCGCCCGCGGGGTGGGACACGGCGCGTGCCGTGCGGCGCCTGCGCGAACTCGACCCCGAGGCGGCCATCGACTTCAACCATCTGTACCTCGAAAGCGGTGTTGTCGCGCCGTCGGGGGCGGCAGCGGCAAGTGCGACGGCGTCGAGCGCGTCGCCCGGCGGCCCGGTCAAGGTGGGCCTCGTCGACGGCGGCGTCGAGACCGACCACCCATGGCTCAAGGGCGCCGCCATCAAGGCCTGGGGCTGCGGCAGCACCAAGGTGCCGAGCGCACACGGCACGGCGGTGGCGTCGCTCCTGGTCGGCCGCGCGCCGCGCTTTCGCAGCGCAGTGCCCGCGGCCACCTTGTACGCTGCCGACGTGTACTGCAACGATCCGATCGGCGGCTCGATCGAGGCCGTGGCCGCGGCGCTCGCGTGGCTGCTGAGCGAGCAGGTGCCGGTGGTCAACATCAGCCTGGTCGGCCCGCGCAACCGCACGCTAGAGCAGGTTGTGCGGCGCGCCAGCGCGCGCGGCATGCTGTTGGTAGCAGCGGTCGGCAACGACGGGCCGGCTGCCGCGCCGCTGTACCCGGCCGCGTATCCCGAGGTCGTGGCGGTGAGCGGCGTCGACAGCCGCGGCGAGGCCTTGCTCGAAGCGGGCCGCGGCCCGCATGTGGCGTTCGCCGCGCCGGGGTCTGAGATGGCCGTCGCAGCGCTCGGCGACTCACCGTTTGCCAGCGCGCGCGGTACCTCGTTCGCCGCGCCGCTCGTGGCCGGCCTGCTCGCGCAGACGCTTCGCGGCCTCGATGCGACCGCAGCGGCACTCGCGGTGGCGGCGCTCGCGCGCGGCGCGGCCGATCTCGGTGCCAGTGGGCGCGACGTGGTCTACGGGCACGGCCTCGTCGCGCGCGAGCTGCGCACCGACCCGGCCGTGGTCCTGACGCGTTGATTGAAAGAAAGTGTGAGCGCGGGAAGAAGCCCGCGCCGGCGCTCGTTGTACTTGTCAAGCACCCCGGATGGGCCGAGGTGCGAGAGACAGCAAGCACAGGAGTCACACACCATGAACCACCGCAACCTCATTGCCACCGGCACCTTCGTCAGCGCCCTCTTCGGCGCCACCTTCCCCGCTCACGCCGGCCTGATCGGCGGCAGCGGCGGACTCGGCGGCGGCTTGAGCGGCGGCATCGGCCCTGTCGGCGGCTCGCTCAACGGCGCCCTGCACGGCCAGGGCGCGATGCAGACGCCCTCGCCGCGGCCGCTGGTCGAGAAGGCGCAGCATCGGGCGGGCGCAACGAAGGATGTGGCCGCCGAGAGGGCCGGCGCCGCCAAGGACACGGTGATCGACAAGTCGGCAGCGGCGAAGGACCGCGCCACAGGCGCTGCAGCGCGGACCCGCGACGCCGCTCAGCAGGCCGGGGCTGCTCCGCTGAACAGCCAAGTCTCGGCGGGCGCCGGAGGCAACGCGGCGAGCGACGGGCGCTCGACCTCGATCGAAGGATCGGCCGCGGGCTCCGTGCAGCGCTGACGACGACGGTCCGCGCTCACTGGGACGTCATCCCGGCGCAACCCTGGCGTTCGCCGGGATGACGTGTCCAGCAGGGCAATACGCAATACGCGGCCCTCAGATCTCCTCGTACAGCGGCAAGGTCAGGAACTCCGCGAACTCGTCCTGCGTGCTCATCGTCTCGAAGATCTGCGCCGCGCGGTCGAACTTGCCTTCGAAGCCGCCGGCCTTGATCTTGGCGAGTTCCTCGGGCACCAGCGCTCGCACCATCTCGGCCGTCACCTTGCGTCCGTCGTCGAGCACGCCCTTGGGCGAGCGGATCCACTGCCACACCTGCGAGCGGCTGATCTCGGCGGTGGCAGCGTCTTCCATCAGGTTGTGGATCGGCACGCAGCCGTTGCCACCCAGCCAGGCGCCGAGGTAATGGATGCCGACGTTGATGTTCATGCGCAGTCCCGCTTCGGTGATCGGCGTCTCGGGCTGGAAGTTCAGCAGGTCGGCGGCCGATGCCTCGACTTCGGGCTTCTGCTTCTCGAACTGGTTCGGCTTGTCGCCCAGCACCGCGAGGAACTCCTTCATCGCCGGCTCGACCAGCCCCGGGTGCGCCACCCAGCCCCCGTCGTAGCCGTCGGTCGCGTCGCGCTTCTTGTCGTTGATGATGCCGGCCATCGCGACCGCGTTCTTCTCCGGGTCGTTCTTGATGGGGATCAGCGCGCTCATGCCGCCGATCGCAGGCGCTCCGCGCTTGTGGCAGGTCTTGAGCAAGAGCAGCGCGTAGGCGCGCATGAAGGGCGCCGTCATCGTCACTTTCGCGCGGTCGGCGAGGCAGAAATTGCGGTCGAGCTTGAACTTCTTGATGCAGCTGAAGATGTAGTCCCAGCGTCCTGCGTTCAGCCCCGCGCTGTGTTCGCGCAGCTCGTACAGGATCTCGTCCATCTCGAAGGCAGCGAGGATGGTTTCGATCAGCACCGTCGCCTTGATGGTGCCTTGCGGCAGGCC
>CAJPFZ010000014.1 GCA_905339355.1 Burkholderiaceae bacterium | reverse complement strand
ACCACGATGGCCGACAACGACATCGGCTCGCTCGTCGTCATGGACCACGGCGACCTGGTGGGCATGCTGACCTTCCGGGAAGTCATCCAGTCGGTGGTGCGCAACGGCGGCAGCATCGGCAACACGCTGGTGCGCAGCGTCATGGACGACCACCCGCTGACCTGCACCCCCGAGACCGAGATCGACGAAGTGCGCCGCATGATGCTCGGCCGCCATGCGCGCTACATGCCGGTGATCACCCAGCGCACGCTGATGGGCGTGATCTCGTTCTACGACGTGGCGAAGGCGGTGGTCGACAGCCAGGATTTCGAGAACCGCATGCTCAAGGCCTACATCCGCGACTGGCCGGTGGACGAAGAGCGCAACGAGCAGCAGCCGACGGCCTGACCCACACGCCTCATGGCCGTCATCCGGCGTTGGCCGTAGCGCACACCGGTCCTGGATCCCGGCGTTCGCCGGGATGACGATGCGAGGCACGCAGCGGGCCTCGAGACTCGCCGCCTACAATCCGCGCCACCATGTCCGGCAGCACTTTCGGCTCTCTCTTCCAGGTCACCAACTTCGGCGAATCGCATGGACCGGCGATCGGCTGCGTGATCGACGGCTGTCCGCCCGGCATGACGCTGTCCGAAGCCGACATCCAGCCTGAGCTCGACCGGCGCCGCCCTGGCACTTCGCGCCACGTGACGCAGCGCAACGAGCCCGATGCGGTGGAAATCCTGTCGGGCGTCTACGAGGGCAAGACCACCGGCACGCCGATCTGCCTCGTGATCCGCAACACCGACCAGCGCAGCAAAGACTACGGCAACATCGCGCAGACCTTCCGCCCCGGCCATGCCGACTACACCTACTGGCACAAATACGGCATCCGCGACCCGCGCGGCGGCGGTCGTTCGTCGGCGCGGCTGACGGCGCCGATGGTGGGCGCGGGCGCCGTGGCGCGCAAGTGGCTCAAGGAGCAGTTCGGCACCCGCTTCGTCGGCTACATGACGCAGATCGGCGACATCGCGATCCCGTTCGAGTCGCAGGAGCACATTGCGAACAACCCGTTCTTCGCCCCCAACGAGAGCGACATCCCCCAGCTCGAGGCCTACATGGACGAACTGCGCCGCGACGGCGACAGCTGCGGCGCGCGCCTCACCGTGATCGCCAAGAACGTGCCGGTGGGGCTCGGCCAGCCGCTGTTCGACAAGCTCGATGCCGACATCGCCTACGCGATGATGGGCATCAACGCGGTCAAGGGCGTCGAGATCGGCGCCGGCTTCGCGAGCGTCGCGCAGCGCGGCACCACGCACGGCGACGAGCTGACGCCCGAAGGCTTCATGAGCAACAACGCCGGCGGCGTGCTGGGCGGCATCTCGACCGGGCAGGACATCGTCGTCTCGATCGCCGTCAAGCCGACCAGCTCGATCCGCAGTCCGCGCCATTCGATCGACCTCGAAGGCCAGCCGGCGGTGGTCGAGACCTTCGGCCGCCACGACCCCTGCGTCGGCATCCGCGCGACGCCGATCGCCGAGGCGATGCTCGCGCTGGTGCTGATGGACCACGCGCTGATGCACCGCGCGCAGTGTGCCGACGTGAGCGTGGCGACGCCGAAGATCCCGGCCGACGGCCGGCCGCGCTGACGGCCTGACAGCCTCCGATGGCCCTGCACCGGCGGGGCGGCGCGCCGGTGGGTATCGTTGCGTATTGCCGCGGCCCATGCCGCGGCCGGAGACCTCCATGCAAACCACCCGCCTCGGCTCGACCGGCCTCACGGTCTCGCGCATCTGTCTCGGCATGATGACCTACGGGACGCCGCAATGGCGCCCGTGGGTGCTCGACGAAGCGGCGAGCCGCCCGCTGGTGAAGCGGGCGGTGGAACTCGGCATCAACTTCTTCGACACCGCCGACATGTACTCCGGCGGCGAGAGCGAGGTGCTGACCGGCAAGTTCCTACGCGAGTTCACGCAGCGCGACGAGGTGGTCATCGCGAGCAAGCTGTTCTTTCCCGTCGACAGGGGCGGGCTGCTCAACGCGCCGGTCGTCGAGCGACCGAACCGCAGCGGCCTGTCGCGCAAGCGCGTGTTCCATGCGGTCGACGCGAGCCTCAAGCGGCTCGGCACCGACTACATCGACCTGTACCAGATCCACCGCTGGGACCCCGCCACGCCGATCGAGGAGACGATGGATGCGCTGCACGACGTGGTGAAGGCCGGCAAGGTGCGCTACATCGGCGCGAGCTCGATGTGGGCCTGGCAGTTCGCCAAGGCACAGCAGGTGGCACGCGAGCACGGCTGGACACGCTTCGTCAGCATGCAGAACCACTACAACCTCGCCTACCGCGAGGAAGAGCGCGAAATGATTCCGCTGTGCCGCGATCAGGGCGTGGCGCTGCTGCCCTGGAGCCCGCTCGCGCGCGGCTTCCTGGCCGGCAACCGTCAGGCCGGCGACGAGAAGGCCGGCGCCACGTCGCGCGCCAAGACCGACGACATCGCGCAGAAGTACTACTACCGGGCGAGCGACTTCGCCACCGTCGAGCGGCTGGGTGCGCTGGCAGCGAAGAAGGGCGTCAGCAACGCCACACTTGCCTATGCCTGGCTGCTGCACAAGGGCGTGACCGCGCCGATCGTCGGCGCGAGCAAGGCTTACCAGCTCGAGGAGGCGGCGGCCGCGGCGGACTTGACGCTGAGCGCGGCCGAGGTCGCCGAGCTGGAGGCGGGGTACGAGCCGCATCCGGTGACCGGGCACGCCTGAGCACCCGGCCCTCACCGCAGACTGAGCTTGTCGAAGGCCCCTCTCCCAGAGGGAGAGGGAGCAATACGAATCCTGGCTCCGAGCGGGGCCGCTCCCGTGCCCGTGCAGCCTGCCCCCCGGAATCTGCAGTCCGTCGCATGTGGGATGGTGATCCTGCACAGCATCCCTACACTGCGATCGCTTCAAAAGAGCGAACACCAAGAGGATGCAGATCATGCGCAAGGGCTGGGCAATCAGTGGGGTGGGGCTGCTGGTGGCGGCGGGCATCGCCGCCGCGGTGTGGATGAGCCGCGGCAGCCACGGCAACGCCGAAGCCGCCATCAACGCCAAGCCCGGCGTCCAGGCCGGCAAGGACGGCAAGGACGGCAAGCCGGCCGAGGTGCCGCTCGAATTCACCGCGCGCGAGGTGGTGCAGCCGCTGATGGGCGCGATGCCGCTGGTGGTCGAGTTTTCCGGCCCGCTGGTCGCGCCGTCCACCGCCATCGTGCGGGCCAAGGCGCCGGGCACGCTGCTGTCGCTCGACGTCGCTGAAGGCAGCCGAGTCAAGGCCGGCCAGCCGCTGGGCCGCATCGACCTGGCGGAACTCGGCAGCCGCATCGCCGAGCGTGCAGCGATGCTCGAATCGGCGCGCGCCCAGCTCGCGCAGGCCGAGCGCACACACGCCTCCAACCAGCGGCTCGCCGACCAGCAGTTCATCTCGCCGATCGCGCTCGAAACCTCGCGCTCGGCGCTGGACACCGCGCGCGCCCAGATGCGAGCCGCCGAAGCCCAGCTCAACACCACGCGGGTGGGTTTGCGCGAGGCCGCGCTCGTGGCACCGATCGCCGGCGTGGTGCACAAGCGGCATGTCGTGCCGGGCGAGAAGCTGAGCGTGGAGCAGGAGGTGCTCAGCATCGTCGACCTCGCCCGGCTGGAACTCGCCGGCAGCATCGGCACGCACGAGGTCTCGCGGCTTCAGCCCGGCATGCCGGTGCAGGTGAGGGTCGAGGGTTTCGGGTCGGACGTCACCGGCAAGCTGGCGCGCATCGCGCCGGCGGCCGAGGCCGGCACGCGCTCGATCGGCGTGACCATCGAGCTGGCCAATCCCAAGGAGAGGTTCCGCGCCGGCCAGTACGCGCTGGCGCGCGTGATCGTCGCCGACCCCGAGCAACGCATGACACTTCCCGTGGCCGCCGTCGGGAGCACCTCGGGCCAGAACCACGTCTGGGTGATCGACAATGGCGTGCTGCTGCGCCGCGCCATCACCACCGGCCGGCGCGACGAGCGCGAGGCGCGGGTGGAGGTGCTGCAAGGCCTGGCGCCCGGCAGCCAGGTGCTGGCCGCGCGCTTCGACAACCTGCGCGAAGGCAGCAAGGCGGTCATCGTCGCGCGCACGGCGCCGGTCGCCTCGGCCGCGTCCGGCGCCGTCCTGAAATAACAGGAAGGGAATCGCCATGTGGATCACCCGCGTCTCGATCAACAACCCCGTCTTCGCGACGATGGTGATGGTTGCGCTTTGCGTGCTGGGCCTGTTCGCCTATTCGCGGCTGGGGGTCGAGCAGATGCCCGACATCTCCTTCCCCGGCGCCTTCATCGAGGTGGCCTATCCGGGCGCCTCGCCCGAAGCGGTCGAGCGCGAGATCAGCAAGCAGATCGAGGAGTCGCTCAACACCATCGCCGGCGTCAAGCGCATCACCTCGCGCAGCTTCGAGGGGCGCAGCCAGAGCAGCGTCGAGTTCAACCTCGACGCCGACATGTCGCGGGCGATGCAGGACGTGCGCGACCGCGTCGCGGCCGTGCAGTCGAACTTTCCGCGCGACGCCAAGGCGCCGACGGTGGTGCAGTTCAACAACGACAACGCGCAGCCGACGGTGGTGCTGGCGCTGCTCTCGCCGTCGCGCAGCCCGCGCGAGCTGTCGCTGATCGCCGACCAGACCGTGAGCAAGCGGCTGCAGCGCGTGGACGGCGTCGCGCGGGTCGACGTGTCGGGCATGGCCACGCGCGAGGTGCGCATCGACCTCGACCCGGCGCGCCTGCGCGCCTATGGCATCACGCCGGCCGAGATCTCCACCGCGCTGCGCGAGGCCAACGCCGACCAACCGGTGGGGCTGCTCTCGGACGCGACGCAGGACGCGATCCTGCGCGTCGAGGGGCGCGTGCGCGACCCGCAGCGCTTCACCGACGTGGTGGTTGCGCGCCGCGCCGGGCTCGCGCTGACGCTGGGCGACCTCGGCACGCTCGTCGAGCGCGAGAAGGAGCCCGATTCGATCGCCCGCATCAACGGCCAGCGCGCCGTCAGCTTCAACGTGTTCAAGCAGCAGGACGCCAACATCGTCGCCACCGGCGACGGCGTCAAGGCCGCGATGGACGAGCTGCGCAAGGGGTTGCCGCAGGACGTCGAGCTGCGCCTCATCTACGCGGCGAGCGACTTCGTCAAGGGCTCGCTCGCCGGCTTGCAACACACGCTCATCGAAGGTGCGCTGCTGACTGTGGCGATCGTCTTCCTGTTCCTGCATTCCTGGCGGTCGACCATCATCACCGGCCTCACGCTGCCGATCGCGGTGATCTCCAGCTTCATCGCCGTCTATGCGTTCGGCTTCACGCTGAACTTCATGACGATGATGGCGCTGAGCCTGTGCATCGGGCTGCTGATCGACGACGCGATCGTCGTGCGCGAGAACATCGTGCGCCACGTGCACATGGGCAAAGACCACTTCACCGCGGCACGCGAGGGCACCGACGAGATCGGCCTGGCGGTGATGGCGACCACCTTCGCGATCTGCGCGGTGTTCGTGCCGGTCGCGTTCATGGGCGGCATCGTCGGCAAGTTCTTCTTTCCGTTCGGCATCACGGTGGTGGTGGCGGTGCTGGTGAGCCTGTTCGTCAGCTTCACGCTCGACCCGATGCTCTCGAGCATCTGGCGCGATCCGCCCGGCGGGCAGGCGCGCAACTGGCCGGTCGTGCGCCACCTGATCCGCTTCACCGACCACGGCCTGGACGTGCTGCACGGCGTCTACGAGCGGCTGATCCACTGGGCCTTCAGCGCCCGGCGCTTTCGCCTTTGGCTGCCGGCCTACGGGCGTCCTTTCGATGCCGACAACCGGCGCGACCGCTCGCAGCCGCGGCGGCTGCGGCGGGCGACGCTGACCCCCCGCGGCGTGGTGGTGGGTGTCGGGGTCCTGAGCTTCGCCGGCGCGCTCGCACTTGCGCCGCTGGTGGGCAGCGAGTTCATTCCGCAGACGGACCAGAGCTTCACGCAGCTGTCGATCCGCATGGCGGTCGGCTCGAGCCTCGAGCGCAGCGACGCGAAAGTCAAGCAGGTCGAAGAGATCGTCGCCGCGTTCCCGGAGGTCAAGACGATATCCGCCAACGTCGGTGGCCAGGGGCAGGGATTTGCCGTCGGCCGCGGCCAGGCCACCTTGAACATCAGCCTGGTCGACCGCAGGGAGCGCAAGCGCACTCAGAAGGAAGTCGAGGGTGCCATCCGCGAGGCCATCGCGAGGATTCCCGGCATCGAGACCTCGGTTGGCTTCGACAGGCCGATCTATGTCGCCATCCTCGGCAGCGACCCAGAAGGGCTCACCCGCATCGCCACCGAGTTCGCCGAGAAGGTCAAGAAGATCCCCGGCATCACGGACGTCGACTTGTCGGCCAAGCAGGGCCTGCCGGCCTACGCCGTGCGCTTGAAGCCAGGCGCGGTGCGCGAGTTGGGCCTCACCGCGCCGCAGCTGGCAGCGAGCCTGCGGGCCTACGTCAACGGCGACGTGGCCACCTACTGGACGACACCCGACGGCCAGCAGGTCGAGGTCCTGTTGCGCCTGCCGGAAGCCCAGCGCGAACGTGTCGAGCAGATGCGCCAGCTGCCGGTGGCCTTCGCCAAGGACGGCACCCCGATCACGCTCGACAGCGTGGCCGACATCGAGGCCGTGGTGAACCCCGACGTGATCCGCCGGCAGAACCTGCAGCGCCGCGAGGCCGTCTTTGCCGGCGTGCAAGGCCGACCGGCCGGCGACGTCGGCGCCGACGTGCAGAAGCTGGTCAAGGAAACGACGCTGCCGCCCGGCTTCAGCTTCGACGTCGGCGGCGCCACGCAGGAGCAGCAGGAGGCCTTCGGCGCGATGGTCGGCGCGATGGCGCTGGCGGTCATCTTCATCTACATCGTTCTCGCGAGCCAGTTCGGCAGCTTCCTGCAGCCGCTGGCGATCATGTGGTCGCTGCCGCTGTCGCTGATCGGCGTGATGCTCGCGCTGCTGTTCTGGCGATCCACGCTGAACGTGTTCTCGATGATCGGCCTGGTGATGCTGATGGGCCTCGTGACCAAGAACGCGATCCTGCTCGTGGACTTCGCCAATCATCTGCGCCGCGCCGGGGCGAGCGTTCAGGAGGCGTTGCTGCAGGCCGGCCTGATCCGCATGCGGCCGATCATCATGACGACGGCCGCGATGGTCTTCGGCATGCTGCCGCTCGCGCTCGCGCTGAACGACGGCGGCGAGATCCAGGCGCCGATGGGCCGCGCGATCATCGGCGGCGTGATCACCTCGACGCTGCTCACGCTCGTGGTCGTGCCGGTGGCCTACAGCTACATGGACGACCTGGGCGCCTGGTTCCGGCGCGTGTTCGGCCGCCGCGGTGCGGCCGGCAGCGGCGAGCCGGCGCACCGGCCCGGTTTCATGCCGGCCGATAAGTGACGCGGCCGGCGGCTACGACTCGTTCCACGGGTTGTAGCTGCCGACGTTCCACAGCTGGCCCTCGGGGTCGTGGCAGCTGAAGCCGCGGCCGCCGTAGTCTTCGTCCTTGATCTCGATCGTGATGCGTGCGCCGGCGGCTTTCGCCTTCGCATACACCGCGTCGGGGTCGGCCACCACGATGTAGATGCTCTGGGTGCAGCCGCCGGCTTCGTCGGGCTGCTTCATCAGCCGGCCGTACTCGGTGTCCTGCACCGAGCCGAGCATGATCATGCTGTTGCCGAGCGCGAGCTGCGCATGCTGGATCACGCCTTCGTCGCCGGGCACGACGAGCTGGCGCTGGAAGCCGAAGGTCGAGCACAGCCAGTCGATCGCCTTCGGCGCATTGCGATAGCGCAGACAGGGAATCAGAGGACTTCCTTTCATCCGGACCTCCTTGGTGGGAGGGCGGATGATGAGGCGAACCCCAGGCGGGCGCAAAGGCGCGCCGTCATGCCGTCATGGGTTTGCGAAGCGCGCCGTTACAAGGTGAGCCGCCAGCCTTCCACCAGCGCGCCGGGCGTCGTCGTCGAGCCGAGCTGCCGCTCCTTGTAGGTGCCGCTGTCCGGGATCAGCTCGGCGTGATCGGTCAACGCGATCAGGCCTTCGCCGAACATGCGCAGGAACGAGTCGTCGAAGCGCATCACGGCGAGCGGAGCGACCAGCTTGCCGCCTTCGACCCAGAAGCAGGCGAAGCGGGTCATGCCGGTCATGCGGCAGGCCTGGCGATCGGAGTAGTTGAGGTACCAGAGGTTGCTCACGTACAGCCCGGTGTCCAGCGCCGTGAGCGCGCTCGCGGCCGGCAGCGTGCCGGGCGCGAGCCGCAGCGCTTCTGGAAACTCCTCCGCGTTGGCGGCGTTGGTCGGCACGCCGTACTGGCGGGCCGAGCGCGGAGAGTTCAGCGTGCCGGTGCATTGCCCGTGCTCGACGAGGCTCACGGACGCCGGCTTGGCGAAGCCCTCGGCGGTGAAGGCCGGCGCGATGCCATGGGCGATGTCTTCGCTGAAATCCACGAGCGGACTCAGCTGCGCGTCGCGATGCGCCAGCCTCGAGAGGCTCGAGGTGCCGGTGCGTCTCGCCTGCAGGCCGAAGCCGCCCCAGGCGAGCGTGCCCAGCAGTTCGGCCATCGCCGTCGGCGTGAAGTAGGCGCGGTAGGCGCCGGGTTCGAGCTGGCGCGGCGGCAGCGCAAGCAAGGACAGCTGCTGGGCGCCCGCGGCCACGCGCTGCGCGAACTCGGCAGCGTCCCAGTGCGTGCCGGCATAAACCGTCTTCACCGCCTTGTCCGCCTGCTTGTAAAGGCACCAGTCGAAGTGGAAGCTCTCGACGTGGTGCCAATGGCGCTGGCCGCGGCTGTCGGCGAAGGCGCGAATCACCGGTCCGCCGGCGTAGAAGCCGACGAAGTCGAGGCCCTTGGCGGCGGAGGTGACGGCAAGCACCAGTGCGTCGGCCGAGGGCAATGCGCCGGTCTCGTGGCGGCTGCTCGAAGTCGGTTCCTCGGGTTGCAGCAGGTAGGGGTCTTCGGGCACGTCCGGCAGGTGCCCGAGCAGGGTGTCGCGTTCGGCCAGCAGCGCGCTGCGATCGGCGTCGAGCTGGCCGGTCAGCGACAGCGTGGTCTCGATGCGGCGCGAACCGTGCTCGACGGCCACGGTGGCGTAGGCCTGGTTCACCTGCGTGGCCTGCCGCACGGCAGCGTGGTTGAAGCGCACGAAGCGCGAGTCCTCGGCCTTCAGGTACAGCGTGATGCGGTCGGCACCGGCCGCCGGTTCGCACACCGCGCCGGCCAGCACCTCGAAGAACTCTCGTTGCGTCACGCTCATGTCAGCTCTCCCCGCCAAACACCGCGACGCGGCTGAATTTGCATGCGGGGGCGGCGTGACCGACGCGGATGACCTGCGAGGGCTCGCCCTTGCCGCAGAACGGCGTGCCCATCACCTGGAAGGTCGAAGCGTCGCCGACCAT
>CAJPFZ010000013.1 GCA_905339355.1 Burkholderiaceae bacterium | reverse complement strand
GTGGTCGGCGTGCCGTGCATTGGCCGCTGCGACGCGGCGCCCGCCGCGGTGGTTGGGCAGTACTGCGTCGACCACGCCGACGCGGCGTCGATCGACGCGGCGCTGACACAAGGCCGCGTGCATGCGCATGTGCCCGCCGTCGTCGGCTACGCCGCCTACGTCGAACGCGGCGGCTACCAGCTGCTCGACGACCTTTGCACCGGCACGCGCAGCGCCGACTCAGTGATCGCCGCGCTGTCGGATGCCGGGCTGCGTGGCCTGGGCGGTGCCGGCTTTCCGGCCGGCCGCAAGTGGGGCATCGTTCGCAAGCAGCCGTCGCCGCGCCTCGTCGCCGTCAACATCGACGAGGGTGAGCCCGGCACCTTCAAGGACCGCTTCTATCTCGAGCGCGATCCCCACCGCTTCATCGAGGGCACGCTGGTCGCGGCGCACTGCGTCGGGGCCGAGGCGATCTACCTCTATCTGCGCGACGAGTACGCGGCCGGCCGCATCATCCTCGAACGCGAGCTCGCCGCACTGCGCGCGGCCCGGCCCGGCCTGCCGCCCATCCACCTGCGCCGCGGCGCAGGTGCCTACATCTGCGGCGAAGAGTCGGCCATGATCGAAAGCCTCGAAGGCCGGCGCGGCTGGCCGCGGCTGCGCCCGCCTTATGTGGCGGAGGTGGGCCTGTTCGGTCGCCCGACGCTCGAACACAACCTGGAGACGCTGCACTGGGTGCGCGACATCGTCGAGCAGGGGCCGGCGTCGTTCGCGCAGCATGGCCGCCGCGGGCGAAGCGGACTGCGTTCGTTCTCGCTGTCGGGGCGGGTCAAGAAGCCGGGGATGCACCTCGCGCCGGCCGGCATCAGCCTGCGCGAACTGGTGGATGAATTCGGCGGCGGCATGCAGGAGGGCCACACGCTGTACGGCTACTTTCCGGGCGGCGCGTCGGGCGGCATGCTGCCGGCCTCGCTCGCGCACCTGCCGCTCGATTTCGACACCTTGCAGGCCCATGGCTGCTTCATCGGCTCGGCCGCGATCATCGTGTTCTCGCAGGCCGATCGCGCGCGCGACCTGGCGCTCAACGCGATGCGCTTCTTCGAGCACGAGAGCTGCGGCCAGTGCACGCCGTGCCGCGAGGGAACACGCCGCGCGGTGGAGCTGATGAGCCGCGAGCGCTGGGACCGGCCGCTGCTCGAAGAGTTGAGCGCGGTGATGATGGACGCCTCGATCTGCGGCCTCGGCCAGGCGGTACCGAACCCGCTGCTGTGTGCGATGAAGTACTTTGCGCAGGAGTTCGAATGAGCGGCGAACGTGGTCCGGTCAGACACCCCGCCTCCGTTCGGGCTGAGCCTGTCGAAGCCCTTGTGGATGGCCGCACGGGGCTTCGACAAGCTCAGCCCGAACGGTATGGAGGGGTGCCCATTCAGATCGACGGCCGCGAGATCGAGGCGAGTGCCGGCGAGACCATCCTCGCCGCCGCGCGCCGCGAGGGCATCGCCATCCCCACGCTGTGCCACCAGGACGGCATGCGCCCCGCGGGCAACTGCCGCGCCTGCGTGGTCGAGATCGACGGCGAACGCACGCTCGCCGCCTCGTGCTGCCGCAGCGTGCAAGCCGGCCAGAAGATCCGCACCGAAACCGAACGTGTGCGTCGCGCGCAGCGCATGGTGCTCGAACTGCTGCGTGCCGACCAGCCCGCCGCGCCGCACACGCTGCATTCGGAACTCGTGCAATGGTGCGAGGCGATGGGCGTGCGCCGCTCGCGCTTCGAGCCTCACGAACTGCCGCCGGCGGATTTGTCACACCCCGCCATCGCCGTCAATCTCGACGCCTGCATCCAGTGCATGCGCTGCGTGCGCGCCTGCCGCGAGGTGCAGGTCAACGACGTGATCGCCATCGCGGGCTGGGGCGCCGGTACGCGCATCGCCTTCGATTTCGACGACGCCATGGGCGCGAGCAGCTGCGTGGCCTGCGGCGAGTGCGTGCAGGCCTGCCCGACTGGCGCGCTGACGCCGGCCAACGGCGCGGCGCTGCAGGAGGCCGACCGCGAGGTCGATTCGGTGTGCCCGTACTGCGGCGTCGGCTGCCAGCTCACCTTCCGGGTCAAAGGCGAGAGGATCATCGAGGTGCTCGGCCGCGACGGCCCGGCCAACCACGAGCGGCTGTGCGTGAAGGGCCGCTACGGCGTCGACTACATCCACCATCCGCAGCGCATCACCACGCCGCTGATCCGCCGCGAGGGCGTGGCGAAGTCGCTGGCCGGCTTCGACCCGAGCAACCCGCTGGCGATCTTCCGCGAGGCGAGCTGGGACGAGGCGCTCGCCTTCGCCGGCCGCGGCCTGCGCGAGATCCGCGACGCAGCAGGTCCGACGGCGCTCGCCGGCTTCGGCTCGGCCAAGGGCAGCAACGAGGAGGCCTACCTGTTCCAGAAACTCGTGCGCACCGGCTTCGGCAGCAACAACGTCGACCATTGCACGCGCTTGTGCCACGCCTCATCGGTGACGGCGCTGCTCGAAGGCATCGGCTCGGGTGCCGTGAGCAACCCGGTGGCCGACGTGGCGCACGCGGACCTGATCATGATCGTCGGCGCCAACCCCACGGTGAACCACCCGGTGGCCGCGACCTTCATCAAGAACGAAGTGCAGGCCGGCAAGACGCTGATCGTCGTCGACCCGCGGCGCACCGAGATCACGCGCCATGCGCAGCAGGTGCTGCAGTTCACGCCGGGCTCGGACGTCGCGCTGTTCAACGCGATGCTGCACACCATCATCGACGAAGGCCTACACGACCAGGCCTTCATCGCCGAGCGCACGACGCACTTCGACGAGCTGCGCGCCAACGTGGCGCTCGCGTCGCCCGAGAAGATGGCGCCGATCTGCGGCATCGCCGCCGATGACATCCGCCGCGCCGCGCGCAGCTATGCGACCGCGAAGAACGCGATGATGCTCTGGGGCATGGGCATCAGTCAGCATGTGCACGGCACCGACAACGCACGCTGCCTGATCGCGATGGCGCTGATCACCGGCCACATCGGCCGCCCCGGCACCGGGCTGCACCCGCTGCGCGGGCAGAACAACGTGCAAGGCGCGAGCGACGCGGGGCTGATCCCGATGATGCTGCCCGACTACCAGCGCGTCGACAACGACGCCGCTCGCGCGCGCTTCGAGGCGGCGTGGGGCACGGCGCTCGACGCGAAGCCCGGCCTCACCGTCGTCGAGATCATGGATGCCGCCGCGGACGGGCGCATCCAGGGCATGTACATCATGGGCGAGAACCCTGCGATGTCGGACCCGAACCTCGGCCACGCACGCGAAGGGCTCGCCGCGCTGCGGCACCTCGTCGTACAGGACCTGTTTCTCACCGAGACGGCCGCGTTTGCCGACGTCTTCCTCCCTGCGAGCGGCTTCCCCGAGAAGACCGGCAGCTTCACCAACACCGACCGGCGCGTGCAGTTGGGCCGCCAGGCGCTGCAGCCGCCCGGCCAGGCGCGGCAGGACCTGTGGATCGTGCAGCAGATGGCAAGGCAACTCGGCCTCGCCTGGCCCGAGCAGCGCGTCGAGGAGGTCTACGAGGAGATGCGCTCGCTGATGCCGTCGATCGCCGGCGTGTCGTGGGCGCGGCTCGCGGCGAACGAACCGCTGATCTATCCCTGCGCCGACGAATCCGATCCCGGCCAGCCGGTGATGTTCGCGCAGACCTTCCCGCTGGCCGGCGGCAAGGCGCGCCTGGTGCCGGTCAAGGTGGCGCCGGCCGACGAGCTGCCCGACGACGACTACCCGATGGTGCTGATGACGGGCCGCCAGCTCGAACACTGGCACACCGGCGCGATGACGCGCCGCACCGCGGTGCTCGATGCGCTGGAGCCCGAGGCGGTGATCAGCGTGCATGCGAGCGACCTCGCGCGCATCGGCGCGGCGGCCGGCGACGCCGTGCAGCTGCAGACCCGCCGCGGCAGCGTGCGCGCCAGCGCGCGGGTGGACGCGAGCCTGCAGCCGGGCCAGCTGTTCATGGCGTTCTGCTACACCGAGGCGGCAGCCAACCTGCTGACCAATGCCGCACTCGACCCTTTCGCCAAGATTCCGGAGCTGAAGTTCTGCGCGGCGAGAATCCAGGCTGTCCCTTCTTCTTCGCAAGGCATGCCATCGTGATCCTCGAAATCGCCGACATCCAGATCCCGCCCGGCAAACAAGCCGAGTTCGACGCCGCCATCCAGCACGGGCTGGACACCGTGCTCTCCAAGGCCAAGGGCTTTCGCGGCTTCAAGGTCAACAAGGGCGTCGAGTCACCCGAGCGCTACATCCTGATGGTCTATTGGGACACGCTCGAAGACCACACGGTCGACTTCCGAGGCGGGCCGCTGTTTGCGCAGTGGCGAGCGATCGTCGGCGGGTATTTCGCGAAGCCGCCGGTGGTGGAGCATTTCACCTTGCTGGCGAAGTCGACGTAGTCCCTCTGCAATCTCCTGGCTGTCCGCAAGCGCGTCCCCCCAGCGCGACAAGACAAAGATCAAACGAAGTGGACATTGCGCATTGCTGGCCGGCGCGGGGCAGTCGCACAATCCTGCGGGTTACCACCGAGTTACCGCACTTCTTGAACGACAGGAGACAGCCATGACTGCATCGACGCCCAAGGGCCCCAAGGCGGAGTTGTCCGTTGCCGAACAAGCCCTGCGCGATGCGGCGCTCGAATACCACCGCTCGCCGTCGCGCGGCAAGATCGCCGTCGTGCCGACCAAGCCGCTGATGAATCAGCGCGACCTCTCGCTCGCCTATTCGCCGGGCGTCGCCTACGCCTGCCTCGCGATCCAGGACGACCCGACGCTCGCCGCCGACTTCACCTCGCGCGGCAACCTGGTGGGCGTGGTCACCAACGGCACCGCGGTGCTGGGCCTGGGCGACATCGGCCCGCTGGCCGGCAAGCCGGTGATGGAAGGCAAGGGCTGCCTGTTCCAGAAGTTCGCCGGCATCGACGTGTTCGACATCGAGCTGGCCGAACACGACCCCGACAAACTGGTGGAGATCATCGCGGCACTGGAGCCCACGCTCGGCGGCGTCAACCTCGAGGACATCAAGGCGCCGGAGTGTTTCTACATCGAGCGCAAGCTGCGCGAGAGGATGAACATCCCGGTGTTCCACGACGACCAGCACGGCACCGCCATCATCTCGGCCGCCGCGCTGTTGAACGGCCTGGAACTCGTCGGCAAGCAGATCGGCGAAGTGAAGCTGGCGGTGTCGGGTGCCGGCGCCGCGGCCATCGCCTGCCTGGACCTGATGGTCGAACTGGGCGTCAAGCGCGAGAACGTCTTCGTCTGCGATTCCAAGGGCGTCGTCCATGACCGCCGCGAGGACAAGCTCGACGAGTCGAAGAAGCGCTATGCGCAAAAGACCGCCGCCCGCACGCTCGCCGACGTGATGGAAGGCGCCGACGTGCTGCTCGGCTGCTCGGCCGCAGGCGCCGTGAACCAGGCGATGGTCAAGAGCATGGCGCCCAGGCCAATTATCCTGGCGCTCGCCAACCCCGAGCCGGAGATCCGCCCGGAACTCGCCAAGGCGGTGCGGCCCGACTGCATCATCGCGACTGGCCGGTCGGACTACCCGAACCAGGTCAACAACGTCCTGTGCTTCCCCTACATCTTCCGCGGCGCGCTCGACTGCGGCGCCACGCGCATCACCGAGGCGATGAAGGTCGCCTGCGTGCGCGAAATCGCCGACCTCGCCAAGGCCGAGATCAGCGCCGAGGTGGCGAGCGCCTATGCCGGACGCGAGCTGCGCTTCGGGTCCGACTACCTGATCCCGACGCCCTTCGATTCACGCCTGATCCTGCGCATCGCGCCGGCGGTGGCGAAGGCGGCAGAAGCGAGCGGCGTCGCCACGCGCCCCATCGCCGACCTCGAGGCCTACCGGCAATCGCTGATGCGCTTCGTCACGCACACCGGCATGTTCATGCGACCGGTGTTCACCGCCGCACGCCGCTCGCCGCAGCGCATCGCTTACGCCGAAGGCGAAGACGAGCGTGTGCTGCGCGCGGTGCAGATCGCGCTCGACGAAGGCATGGTCAAGCCCATCCTGGTGGGCCGCCCTGAAGTGATCGCCTCGCGAATCGAGCGTGCCGGCCTGCGCTTGCAGCCGGGCCGCGACTTCGAGATCACCAACCCGGGCGACGACACCCGCTTCAGGCAGTACTGGGAGGCCTACCACCGGCTCAACGCGCGCGACGGAGTGACGCCCGAGATGGCCAAGGCGACCATCCGCCGCTCCAACACCACCATCGCCGCGATGATGGTGCATCTGGGCGACGCCGACGGCATGCTGTGCGGCCTCGTAGGCCGCTTCGAAGGTCACCTCGACCACATCAAGGAGATCGTCGGCCTGCGCGAAGGCGCGCGCGTGCTGGCGAGCGTCAATGCGCTGGTGCTGCCCAAGCACACGCTGTTCATCGCCGATGCTTTCGTCAACGACGAGCCGACAGCCGAGGAGCTGGCCGAGATCGCCGCGATGGCGGCCGTTGAGGTTCAGCGCTTCGGCATCGCGCCGAAGGTGGCCTTCCTGTCGCATTCGATGTACGGCAGCAGCAAGCGCCCCTCGGCGGTGAAGATGCGCGCCGCCCGCGACCTGTTCATCAAGCGCATGCCCAACATCGAGGCCGACGGCGAACTGCAGGGCGACGCGGCGCTCAGCGAAGAGCTGCGTCAGCAATTCCTGCCCGAAGCGACCTTGAGCGGCGCCGCCAACGTGCTGATCCTGCCGAACCTGGACGCCGCCAACATCCTCTTCAACGTGCTGAAGATGACCGGCGGCCACGGCGTGACGGTGGGCCCGATCCTGCTCGGCGCAGCGGCACCGGTGCACATCCTCACGCCCTCGGCGACAGTACGGCGCGTGGTGAACATGACGGCGCTGGCGGTGGCTGATGCGGGAGCGCGCACGCGCGCCATGGCGGCCTGAAGAGCCGGCGCCCGACCCGGGCGCCGTATCGGTCAGCCGAGCTGCAGCGAGCTCGGCGCCTTCCACGACGCCCTGACGGCGTTGTGCACGAGGCGGCGCGCGATCTCCACCGCGGCGCTGTTGCTGGGGGCGCGGCGGCCGACGTGGAACATCCACGCGGCCAGCACCGGATTGCGGCCCGACAGGGCCTTCCAGCTCGCGCGCCAGCAGCGGGAGAGATCGGAGTACGGGGCGAGCGGCGCTTCTTCGGCGCGCTGCGAGTCGTCGCATGGCAGGGGGTCGAACACCTTGCCGATGTCGAACAGGAACGCGGCCACCGAGCAGACCTGCTCCAGCTCGTCGAGTTCGGGCGGCAGCGGCTCGAAGCTGCCCGGCCGGTGGCAGGGGTTCATCGCCAGTTCCGCCGCGGCGATGCTGGCTTCGAGCAGTCCGTAGGCGCCCTGGTGATGGTCGACCGCCGCCGGCTGCACGAGGAAATTGTCGAGGTTGCCGGTGTGGCGCAGTGCCTGGGCAACGAAGGTCTGCAGGTCGGGCGCCCACTTGCCGGCGAGCGCGGCCCAGCGGTACACGAGCGGCGGGGGCACGTGCAGGTAGGACAGGCTGCCGGCGTTGACCCGCATGATCAACTCCTGCAGCGCGTGATCGTCCTGCCCTTTGGCGGGCGCGACGATGAAGCCGGACACCGGCAGCAGCTCCGCCGGCATCACGCCGCGGGAGAGGTCAGGCGCATGGGAGTTCAATCGGGCCTCGCTTTGCAGATCGAGGCTTCGATTCTGGGCGTGCGGGGCGCGGGCGAGCCGTGTAACAACGGGCCAATGGCGGCCCTTTTTCTCGTGTCAACGCCGCTCGTGCGGCCGAGCCTGCATCAATGGCCCGCCTGTGCGCCCCACAAGGCCTTCAAGCGCGCATCGCGGCCACAGCTCGTGCGGTAGTACTTGTAGCGCAGCGGATTCTTCAGGTAGTAGTCCTGGTGATAGCTTTCCGCGGCATAGAACGGGCCGGCCGCCACGACCTCGGTGACGATCGGTTCCTTGAACGGCTTGCTCTTCTCGAGCGCCTGCCTGGAACCGAGTGCCGCGCGCATCTGCTCTTCGCCGTGGGTGAAGATCGCCGTGCGGTACGGCGATCCGGCATCGCAGAACTGGCGGTCCTTGGTCGTTGGGTCGATGTTGTGCCAGAAGTGCTGCAGCAGCCGTTCGTAGCTCAGCTTGCTCGGGTCGTAGACGATCTCCACCGCCTCGGCGTGGCCGGTGCGCTTGCCCGAGACTTGCTCGTAGGTCGGATTCGCGACGCTGCCACCGATGTAGCCGGAGGTGGTCGAGATCACACCCGGCAGCTTGTCGAAATCGGCCTCGACGCACCAGAAGCAGCCGCCGGCAAAGGTGGCCTTGGCGGTGGCCTGAGCCGCGCTGCCCTGCGCGTGGGCGGCCCCGGCCACCGCGATCCAGGCGAGCCCGGCCACAAGGCGAACCACGGTGTCGAGCGTCATGCGGGGCCTCCCGCCGGAACGAACTTGAGGGCGACGCCGTTGTTGCAATAGCGTTTGCCGGTGGGCGGCGGGCCGTCGTTGAAGACGTGGCCATGGTGGCCCCCGCACCGTGCGCAGTGGTACTCGGTGCGCGGCAGCAGCAGCTTGAAGTCGGTCGAGGTCTCGAATGCACCCGCGAGCGTGGTGAAGAAGCTGGGCCAACCGGTGCCGCTGTCGAACTTCATCTCGGAGCCGAAGAGCGGCCAGTCGCAGCCGGCGCACAGGTAGCGGCCCGGGCGCTTTTCATGGTTGAGCGGGCTGCTGAAAGGCCGCTCGGTGCCTTCGCGCCGCAGCACGGCGTACTGGGCCGGCGTGAGGCGCCGCTTCCATTCCGCGTCCGGCAGCTTGAGCGGCGTGACGGTCGGTGCCGCTCCGGCCGGCCGCGGGTCGGCCGCCAGGGCCGTGCGCCGGGCGGCGAGCCCGAGCGTGGCGAGGAGAGTGAGCAGGAATCGTCGTGTCATGGCAGGGCCTCTTTCGGGATCGGCACGTGCCTGAGTCGCGCGCGGCCGGCATTTCTTTCGCGGCGCCGCTTGAAGAAGTTACAGCGGGTGTTCAGCCGCCGGCGCCCGACTCCTCGATGCGGCGCTTCGCCCATTCGTTCCCGACCTCCTGCTGCACCCGCTGCACTAGCGATTCAACCACTGCTTCGGGCACGAAGGCATCGAAGCGCTCGTGCAGCACCTCGTCGGCGAGCCAGGGGCCGCCCTCGGTGAAGACGTAGCCTCCCTGCTCGTCGTGCGGGACGGCGGTGTGCGGGTCCTCGTAGCGCGTGGCGAACCAGCGCCACATGGCCATCATCTGCTGATCGCGCGGCGCGGCGCGCAGCCAGTCGTCGTTGGGTTCGAAGCGCGGGGCGTTGACGTCGCCCGATTCGGGTGGAAGCGAGATCAACTGGCCGTCGAGAACGGCATCGGTGGCAGGCATGGCGGACTCCTGGGCGCGCACCGCCTCGATCCGCGACTTTGCGCCCGAGTGCTCGTGCGACCACGGAAATCGAGCAAACGGTGATCCCGGATGGCGCCGCAGGCTCAACCTGTCAGAGCACCCCCGGTTCGGTGTCGACCTTGCCCATCACCGCCACCTCGAACACCGCGCGCAAATGCGTGCAAGCGTCGCGCGCCATGTCGCGCACGACGATGCGCCGCCCGACCTCCTGCACGCCTCCGTGGTCGGCACGCGCGCGCCGCAGCCTGTCGCGGTAGTCGGTGTCGTCGGCGGCGATGTCGAACAGCGTCTCGTCCGAGGCGCGGGTCATGTCGTAGATCTTGCTCGCGGGCACGCCCTGGTCGCAAAGGCGAAAGCCCATCTCCGCGGCGGCGATCCCGAGGCGCTTGAAGTCCATCTCGAACAGGCTCACGTCGGTGATGTTGTTCGGCACGACGACGATGCGAGCCGCATGGACGCCGATCTCGATCAGCTTGCGAATGGTGTTGAGCGTGTCCGTGCACTGCTTCGAGGAGGGCGTGACCGGCACCAGCCACAGGTCGATGTCGCTGCGCGTGCTCGACAGCCGCGTGAAGTGGCTCACCATCTCCTTCGCGCTCGAGGCACCGATGTCGAGCACGAAATGCTTCTCCTCCTCGAAGACGTTCAATTCGGCTGCGAGCGAAGGGAACATGCTGGCGGTGATGGCGGTGTCGACCCGACCGCCCGCTTCGTTGAGGTCTTCGATCGAGATGCGCTTCGCTCCGGGCAGCAGCGGCACCAGCATGTTCTTCGTCAGCATGCTCTTGCCCGTGTTGCCGGAGAAGTTGATGACGGCGATCTTCATGGATTCCCTCGCTGGTGCGTGTCCGCTCGTGCGCAGGGTAGCTCGACACCGCCCGGCCGGGCAAGCCGGCCGATCCCGTGGAGGGGAGGCGAATCAGGTCGACGACACGAGGTGCTGCGGCTCGCGCGCTCCCGCCATCTCGGCGCGGAACAGCAGGTCGTCCGTGGTGCGCAGGCGACGGCTCACTTCGCGGCCCATGTTCATCTGGATCAGCGTGAACTGCTCGAGGTCGCGCTTGGACAAGCGGTAGAGGTGCTCGGCGCTCAGTTCGATGGCATTGCAGTCGGTGACCGCTTGCACCGACGCGCTGCGCGGCATCAGGTCCATCAGCGCCATCTCCCCGAAGCAGTCGCCCGCCGCGAGATGCCACAGCAGGAAATGTTCGCCGCGCCACTCGCGCGTGACCGCCACACGGCCCGACTCCAGGACGAACATGCCGGTGGCCTGGTCGCCCTCCCGAAAGAAGAAGTCGCCGGCGCGAACCGCGACCGAGCGCGCCTGGTCGAGCAGGAACTGCAGTGCGTCCTCGCGGATGGCACCGAAGATCGGCATGCCTTGCAGAAGTTCGATGCGTGTCGCCACCATGGCACACCTCCTCGTCGAGCCCAGAGTCTGGCCCATTGTGGCCGCGACCCGACGAGCTGCAAGGGCAAAGCCCCCAATGCAAAACGCCTCCACGAGGGAGGCGTCTTGTGGCCGGCTGCGCAGCGTGATGAGCGCTGCACCGTTTCGGGCCGGAATCAGCCGCGCTTGGCCTTGGTCGCCTTCGTGACCGTGGCGGTGGCCGCGGCGTAGTTGGCTTCGGCCACGTCGGTGGCTTGCTGCGTGGCCTTCTTCAGACCGTCGAACGCATTGTTGGTGGCTGCGATCGCCGACTTGAACAGCGCAATGCCGCTGGCCGAACCTTCCGGTGCGTTCTTGGCGGCAGCGTCGAACGCGGCAACCAGCGAGTTTTGCACGCCGCTGGCCGACTCGGCCGCGACCTTCTCGAACTCGGCCTTGGTGGTGGCGACGATGTCGTACACCTGCCGGCCGTAGGCGGCAGCCTTCTCGGCGGCGGGCTGCAGCGCACCGGTTTGCAGCGCCAGCAGCGACTGCGGATCCTTCACCGAGAACGCGGCGAGGCTGGCTTCAGCGGCTTCGTCGAGATTGGCACGAACGACTTGCAGGTTCAGCGCGGTGAGTTGCTCCACGCCGTCGAAGGCCTTGGCGGTCAGGTTCAGCAGGATGTCGAGGTTGGCCTTGTTGGCGGCGGCGAATTGTTCGGTGTTCAGCATGTCAGTGCTCCTTGGAGATGGGGTTCAGCGGGACAGTGCATTTGCTGCACTGCAACATGAATGAAGTCTACGCGGTGATTTGCCGAATGCAAGCGATTTTTGCTGCATCGCAGCAATGGTAGTGAGGAAGCTCTAGATGCGCGCTCGATCGGAAGGAGGAGCGAGGCGACGCGATTCCACACGGAGTCTGGCCTGCCGTAAGCCGGCAGGGCTTCGCTCACCCCTTCACGCACACCACCTGCTTCAAGGTGTGCACGACCTCCACCAGCTCGCGCTGCGCCTCCATCACCGCATCGATGTCCTTGTAGGCCGCGGGCGTTTCGTCGATCAGGTCCTTGTCCTTGCGGCACTCGACGCCCGCGGTCGCTGCGCGGTGGTCGGCGAGCGTGAAGCGGCGCTTGGCTTCGCCGCGGCTCATCACGCGGCCGGCGCCGTGCGAGCAGCTCTCGAAGCTGTCCGCATGGCCCTTGCCGCGCACGATGTAGCTGCGCGCGCCCATGCTGCCGGGGATGATGCCCAGCTGCCCTGCCTTCGCGCTCACCGCGCCCTTGCGGGTGACGTACACCTCTTCGCCGAAGTGGCGTTCCTTCTGCACGTAGTTGTGATGGCAGTTCACCGCTTCGATGTGGCTCTGGAAGTTCTTGTGGATCACCGTCTTCGCGGCGTCGATCACGCGCTTCATCATCACCTCGCGGTTGATGGCGGCGAACTTCTGCGCCCAGCCCACGGCGCGCACGTAGTCGCCGAAGTAGCGGCTGCCTTCCTCGAAGTAGGCGAGGTCGCGGTCGGGCAGATGCACGTTGTTGCGCATCGCGTCCTGCTTGGCCAGTTCGATGAACATCGTGCCGATCGCATTGCCCACGCCGCGCGAGCCCGAGTGCAGCATGAACCACACGCTGCCGGCCTCGTCGAGGCAGACCTCGATGAAGTGGTTGCCGCTGCCCAGGGTGCCCAGGTGCTGGATGTTGTTGGTCTTCGCGAGTTTCGGGTAGTCGCGGCAGAGTTCGGTGAACTCCGGCTCCAGCTGCGACCAAGCGGTGTTCACCGAGCCCGGCGCCTTCTGCCAAGCACCGGGGTCGCGGCTGCCGGGCTGGCGGCCGTGCGGCACTGCGCGCTCGATGGCCGAGCGCAGCGGGCCCAGGTTGTCGGGCAGATCGTTCGCCGTCAGCGTGGTCTTGCAGGCGATCATGCCGCAGCCGATGTCCACGCCCACCGCGGCCGGGATGATGGCCTTGAGGGTCGGGATCACCGAGCCGACGGTGGCGCCGATGCCGAAGTGCACGTCGGGCATGGCCGCGATGTGTTTGAAGACGATGGGCAGGCGCGCGGCGTTCTCGAGCTGACGCTTGGCCTCGTCTTCCACGGGCACGCCGCGTGTCCACATCTTCAGCGGCACGCCGCCGGGGACGTCTTCGTGAATGTGGGTGGTTTCCATGATGTCGATTCCATTGTGAATGCCCCGGCAGCACCCATGACGCCGCCGGGGCGGATGCTCAACGCAGCTTCACCAGCCCGTTGAGCACCTGGTCCAGACCTCCGAACACGGAGATCTTGTCGATGCGCTCTGCCACGCGTTCCAGCGTCTCGAGCTCCTTCAGCCGCAGGGCAACGGGGTTGTCCTCCATCACCTTGGCGGTGTTCAGCAGCGAGCGGGTCGCTGCCGTCTCTTCACGCCGACGGATGACGTTGGCCTCGGCCGCCTTTCCGGCCTCGACCACCTGGGCGAGGATGGTCTTCATCTCGCCCGGCAGCACGATGTCCTTCACGCCCACGCCGTCGAGCTGCAGACCGTAGTCCGCGAGCTTCGACTTGACCTGGGCGGTTACGACCTCGTCGATCACCGTCTTGTTCTCGAGCAGCTCGTCGAGCGAGCGGGTGCCCACGGCGGCGCGCAGGCCGAACTGCAGCTCGCGGTACAGGTGTTCCGCGGGCTTGGCCAGTTCCTTGTAGGCCTTGAGCACATCGGTGAAGCGCCAGGTGGCCGAGAGGTTCAGCCGCAGCGACACCTTGTCGCGGGTCAGGATCTCCTGTCCCGTCACCTCCAGCGCCTGCAGCCGCAGGTCCACGAGTTCCAGCGACACATTGCGGTTGAACTTCCAGAACGCGTACGAGCCGGCCTTGAGCAGCCGCTCGACCTTGCCGTCGACCCACAGGATGCCGGCGCCGTGTTCGGGCACCTGCACCTGCAGCACGCCGGCGAGGCCCGCCACCGCGCGCTGGCGAAGCTGCGTTTGCACGAGCCGCGCCACCAGCCCTTGCGGCACCTCGGCCGTAGCGCCGATGTCGACAACCTCGATCTGCACGTCGACCAGACCCTTCCAGTACAGGCGCCGGGTGGCCGGCGCGAGCACTTCGACCAGCGCGCCGTTCTCGCTGCGCAGGCCGACCTGGTTCTCGGTGAGTTCGACGCGTACGAACTCGGCCGCCACCACCTCGGGCTCCTTGGCCATGAGGTAGTCAGCCAAGCCGTGCGTGAACGCCGGCTGCTCCAGCGCGAAGAGTTCCACGCGCAGGGCGTCCAGGCCGGCAAACAGCCAGTGCGTGCCAGGTTGCAGCACGCGCTCGAAATCGCCATTGCGCAGCAGCAGGCCGCGCTCGTTCTTCTTCACGGTGACACGCTTGATCTTCATGTGGTTTCTCCTTGTTCTCTTGCGTGTGTTGACTGGGTGCCGTTACAGCGACGGCCGCGGACGACGAATGCCTGGGCCCGGAGGCCACGGTGCGCTTCGGTCGTTCCCGCCCTGAGAACCACCTCGGCTGGCCGTGGATGCGAAGCCCCGCGTGCTCGGCGCACGAGCGGCCGCCGCTGATGCACGGTCGGGCCATCGTGGAGATGGCCCTTGGTGCACGTTCGGCGGTGGTCTTTCGACCGTTTGTTGCTGGAGATGGCTTATCAGGCCATTCGTTGGGAAGGATTCGAACCTTCGACAGACTCCTTGCGGAGTTGCTCTACCCGACTGAGCTACACAACAGTGGTGGTCATCCGGGACTCGAACCCGGCAGCTCGCGCTGCAACCTCTGATGACCCATTCCGCTGCTTCCGGCGGCGCGGCATGTGCGGCACCCACGGACGGATCCGGATGCCGCACACCGGCGGGGTGGACTTGCACCCGAACCCCTGACCTGTGAGCGATCGCCTTCCACAGGAGACTCTGGCGCGCCGAGCCTTCAGCTCAAGCGCGATCCCTTCGGCAGGCGCGCGGCCAGCCACTCGTGCACGTCAGCGCGGATGTGCCGGCCTTCGAGCAGAAAGTCCTCGAAGCGGCTCGGCACGTACGGCAAGTACACGAGCGGCATGCCTGCCTCTTCCGGCGTGCGGTCGGCCTTGCGGCCGTTGCACGCGCCGCAGGCGGCGACCAGGTTCATCCAGGTCCAACGGCCGCCGCGCGATTCCGGCAGGATGTGTTCGCACTGCAGGTCGCGCTCGTGAAAGCGCTGGCCGCAGTAGGCGCACGTCATCCGGTCGCGCCGGAACAGCTTGAGCTTGCTGAACGCCGGCACCACGTCGAACAGGTTGACCTTGGAGGCACCGCGCAGCGCGATGATCGGGAACACGTCGATGACCGACTGACGGCCGCGCGCGATGTTGAAGCCGCCCCGCAGCGTGGCCAGCGGGCTGCAGCCGTCGACCCACGCCACCGAGCCCGTGGCCACGTGAACGGCCGCATGCTCGAGCGAGATCCACGCCTGCGGCGTGCCCTGGATGTCGAGTTGCAGCACGTGGCTGTGATGTAGGTGCATGGATGGCCTCCTTTCATGGCCGTGGTGAAGCGCTCTTGCCGATGCGCTTCGGATCTAAGGGGCTGGTGGATGGCAGGGGTGACAGGATTCGAACCTGTGTGCACCGGTTCAAAGCCGGCTGTCTGAGACCACTCGACTACACCCCGTCTTGTTCTTCTTGTGAGGACCAGGGTGCGGGCGCAGGGAGTCGAACCCTGGCCTGCCGGTTAAAAGCCGGCTGCTCTGCCCCTGAGCTACACCCACATGGCCTGGTGGCGGAGAGCGAGCGAATCGAACGCCCGCGGCGACGGCGTCGCCGGCCTTGGCTTAGCAAGCCAGCCCCTTGCCACTCGGGCAGCTCTCCTTGTTGATCATCGGCATCGTCCGTTCAACGCCGATAGTGATCGCGGTTCACGCCGTCAAAAGCATCCGCTGCGCAGGCAGCAGCGCTTGAAACGACCTCGTGGAGCCGCATGGGCACGGATCGTTGCGGCCGAGTTTCTCGACAAGCTCCTTCGCGCCGCCGACAACGCGGTCACCGCGCTTGACTCCCGTCTCAGACGGGAAGCCTCTGCGCCGTTTGCTCGTGACCGTGAAAGCACACGCTGTCTTCATCGATCGGTTTCATGTCACACCTCCTTCGCGGCCCTTGGCCAAGTTGCGATTGCTGGTCGTCCGGGGTGGGCACGATCCACCGGCCTTCGCCTTATGAGGGCGCTGCTCTGCCGTTGAGCTACCGGACTGCTGGCTGGTCCCCTCGGTCCGAGTCGAACGGACATGCCCTGCGGCTCCGGTTTCTGAGACCGGTGCGTTTGCCTATTCCGCCACGAGGGGGTTGATGCGTGGTGCGTCGCCAGGGGCTCGAACCCTGACACGCCGGGTTAAGAGCCCGGTACTCTGCCGCTCGAGTTCGCGACGCATTGAAGCTGCATGCGCTTGGGGGTGACCGGCCGGAGTCGAACCGGCACCGGCGGGGTCACATCCCGCAGCTCTGCCATTGAGCTACGGCCACACCCAAGCGCACGCGGCAACTCAACGCAGCGTGATGCCGCGCGCCTTGGCCCAGCGCTCGATCACGTTGCGCTCGTCCTCGTGCGCCAGCCGGTTGCCGAGCCCGCGCACCTGGACCGCCCGGTGTTGCGGGTCGACTTCGATGGTCAGCAGGCGATCGATCCGTTCCTTCGTGCACCGCCGCAGCGACCAGATCGACGCCTTTCCGGCAATGCACTTGCCCGCATAGGTCGACACGCAATGACGCATCGCCCGGCTTTCCATCACCAGGTCTTCGGCCTGCTTCAGCTGCCGGACGACGAATCGCTCGCCCTTGGCTTTGGCGTCCTTGGACGAGGGCACCCACTCCCAATCTCCCAGGGGCGACCCCGACCACGCAGCGTCAGCCGCCCAGCTGTTGGCGCTGCGCCCACGGGCCCGGCGCCGCATCGCCTCGATGCGCTCGATGGCCGCGATGTCGTGGTGCCACTCGTGCATGCGCCGGGTGAGTGCAGGCAAGGTGCGGCCGTCGAGGCTGTAATGAGGGTCACGCCGCCGGCACTCGGCCAAGTAGTCGCACAGGTCGTCGATCGTTTCCGCCGGAGTCGGGTTGGCGCAGAAGAACCGCACCACGGCGCGCCAGAACTCGATCTCGCCGCGCGGCGCGCGAGCGATTTTCGAGCGAGCAATGCGCAGGGACACGGCGGCGGCGCCGGTGTAGGAGCGCGCGATGGCCTCCCAGAAGGCTTCGTCGAAGTCCAGGCCATCCGACGGATTGAGGAAGGCGTGGACTTCCTTGCGCGTCAACCAGGTGCTGGCGCCCGCCTTGTAGAGCGAATCACCACGCGCTGCAGTGACGTACCACTGCCTGCGCAAACGTACTTCGTCAGCGCTGAGCCCGGTGTCGTCGATCCAGATGCGCTCGAGCGTCGCGGGAACCGGATACAGCCCGAAGAGATGCCGCGCCGCAGCCAAGCGCAGGCGCGCGGGGTCACGCGTCTTCATCTGCGGATGCCAAGTCTGGGGGTCGCGCACGACAACACCTTCGAAGCCGCGTTCGGCTTCTTCGATCGCCTTGCTGAAGTCCGGCGTGGGCCGTGCGCGGCGCACCACGCGGCGAAGCGCGGCATCGCAGAGTTCTATTCGTTCGCGCTCGGCATCCTGCCTGCGCTGGATCATCGAGCGTTTCATGATGAATGAAGTGAGGGTGAAGTGAAGAGTGAAATTGGTCTCGGTGGCAGGTTTCGAACCTGCGGCCTCGTGTTCCCGAAACACGCGCGCTGCCGGCTGCGCCACACCGAGAAGACATTGGTACCCGCGGGTGGGAACGATCCACCGACCTCCGCCTTATCAAGACGGCGCTCTGCCACTGAGCTACGCGAGATCAAACAAGCTGGCTCCCCGACGTGGCTTCGAACCACGGTCCTCCTGGTTAACAGCCAGGCGCTCTGCCAACTGCGCTATCGGGGATCTGAATGGCACCTCGTGCACGACTCGAACGTGCGACCTCCGGCTTCGTAGACCGGCGCTCTTGATCCCGCTGAGCTAACGAGGTTCTGGTCGCTGGTGCCGAGAGAGGGCTTCGATCCCCCGACGCACGCGCCTTCAACGCGCCGCTCTACCTGCTGAGCTATCTCGGCAATCCGACTTGGCGCCTCGTGCGGGGGTCGAACCCGCGGCTTCCGGCTAGACAGGCCGGCACTCTGGCCACTGAGTTAACGAGGCAATGTTGGTGGAGACGACAGGGTTCGAACCTGCGGCCTGCCGCTTGCAAGGCGGCTGCTCTACCGGGTACTGAGCTACATCCCCAAATTCCATCCGGTCACGGGTTCCGGCGCCGCCCAATCGTTGCGGCCGATTTCCACCCTCGAAGCGTGAGCTCTACGGGGGCTTCTGATTGCTGGTGTCGCGTGCGGGATTTGAACCCGCGTATCCGGAATGAAAGCCCGGCGTCCTTAGCCAGCTAGACGAACACGACATGTCTGGTGCCCTCGGCGACGATTGCTCGCTGCGTTCGGCCTTCGGCCCGGTGCTTCGCAACGTCCTGATCGGCTTCGCCGCTCAGAGCGAACGCGCGGCCTGCCGCTTGCAAGGCGGCTGCTCTGCCCGCTGAGCTACGAGGGCTTGTGTGATTCCACTTCGGCTGTGCCCAAACGCGAGCATCCCGTCGGATGTGGTGTCTCGCTGCACGTGGTCTGGCCAAGGACCGCGCACATCCCGGACCACCAACACCATGTCGCGTGGCCTCGGAGTGCATGGACACACCCGAAGTGGAGCGGATGACGAGTTTCGAACTCGTGGCCTCGGCCATGGCGTGGCCGCGCTCTGCCTGCTGAGCTACATCCGCAAAAGGTGCAAGACGAACCATCGGCCAGTACCGAGGTCGTCTCGCGGCAAATTGTTAAAGAGCATCCACCGCTGCCGGTGGCGGCGATCCATCGATCGCCAGGCCTGCGCCAACGCACAGGCCGAAGGAAAGGATCAAAGAAAAAGGCCCGGAACCTTTCGGATTCCGGGCCTCTGCGAACAGAGCGTGGAAGGTGCGCGGCTAGGCGCTCCCCTCCCCCGGATTGAACGGACCCTCGCTCCGATCAAGGCAATTGCCCGTCGGAATGGCCGTGCACATCGCCGCCGCCGCAAACGACGGGACGAACGCGACCAGCCCCTGCAGGGGTCGGTGGGTTCGAATGACGTTGCGCGATTTCACGATGAGGTCCTGTGGTTCTGACTGTGGCTCGCCGAGCCGGTTTCTCGATGGAGGCGGACTGTAAAGAGTCTTTACCCCATCGTCAACCCCCTGCGAGAATGGCGTCGAACTGCGTTGCTTCCCGCACACAACAAGTGTCCAACACCACACTCACGAGACGACAGAACGCGCTGGCCCTGTTCCAGGACTACGCCGAGAAGGCATTGGCATCGGGGACGTCGCCCAAGGGACTCGAGCAGTCCTTCGCGGCGACGCTGCAGATCTCGCCGAGCATGTGGAGTCAGATCAAGTCGTCACGGCCGATTGGCGACAAGCTGGCGCGGCAGATCGAGTCCGCCAGCAGCAAGCCCTCGGGTTGGCTCGACGAAGTTCGCAAGGAGTCGGTGCCGTCGGCAGTCGAGACCGCGTTCCTCGAGCTTGCGCTCGCCGCCTGGCGCTCGACCAACAGCGCAGGGCGCAAGGCGTTGCGTGAGCACATGAAGGCGATCGTCGCGAACGCCATTTGACACGCCGCGCGATGGCTCGCGACATCTGCGTAGCTTATGTCAACGCGCAGCCGACTTTCTTCGTGGTCGGAGCTTCGCGAGCGGCGGGAGGTCCTGTACCCAAGGCGCTGCTGCACCAATGGCCCAACCGCGAGCCGCATCGCAGTAGCCGCTATTCGGCTGAGCCAAGTTTATCGGCTATGCAGCTACTTGAAGAAAAGCCGAATAACGGATAAGGTCGCGATAGCCGAATCTCGGATAACCCTCACATGACGTACCTTCCCGCCTCCCAACCGCTCGTGACCGGGGTACAGCTCGGCCAGCTCATGAAGTCAGCCCGCAAGCGCCGCAAGCTCACGCAAGCCGAGGTCGCGGGCCGCCTCGGTCTGAGCCAGAACCGCGTGTCCTACCTCGAGTTGCATCCCGACGAACTCAGCTTCAAGCAGTTGCTCGGGTGGTGCGCCGCGGTCGGCCTGGAGCTGCGGCTGAGCGAGCGCAAGCCAGTCGCGTCGGCGAACTCGACGGAGTGGTGAGATGGGGCGTCGTTCGCTCAGCCAGACCCTGGCCCTGTGGGCCAACGGAGAGCGTGTTGGCCGCTGGACCGTCACCGCCCGCGGCGAGATGGAGCTTCAGTACGACCCTGCCTGGCTCACGTCGGCGTCCGGGCGCCCGCTGTCGCTGTCGCTGCCTTTCGACTTCGGCAACGAGCCACTCAAGGGGGACAAGGTCGCACACTACTTCGAGGGCCTGCTGCCCGACAGTGACGCCATCCGGCGGCGTGTGGCCGCCCGATTCAAGACCGGCTCCACGGAGGCGTTCGAGTTGCTCGCCGCCATCGGCCGCGACTGCGTTGGCGCGCTCCAGTTGCTGCCGGAGGCTCAGGTGCCCACCGGCATTGAAGGGGTCAACGGGGTTCCGGTGGACGAGGCCGCCATCGAGCGGCACCTGTTGGAGGTCGTGACGCCGGACCGGTTCGCCGGTTCCCGATACCCTGACGACGACTTCCGCATCTCACTGGCCGGCGCTCAGGAGAAGGACGCCTTCTTGTGGTGGAACGGCCAGTGGATGAAGCCCCGCGGCGCCACGCCCACCACGCACATCTTCAAGTTGCCGCTGGGCTTGGTCGGCGGGCGTCAGGCGGACTTCAGCACGTCGGTGGACAACGAGTGGCTGTGCCTGCGCCTGTTCGCGGCCTACGGGCTGCCGACGGCACGCGCGAACATCGCCACCTTCGGCACGCAGCGCGTGCTGGTGGTCGAGCGTTTCGACCGTAGCGTCTCGCGTGACGGCACTCGGCTCTTCCGACTCATGCAGGAGGATTTCTGCCAAGCCACCGGGACGTCGCCACTTCTGAAGTACGAGAACGAAGGCGGGCCCGGGCTGAAGCAGCTTTTCACCCTGGTGCAGCAGTCGGTGGCTGCCGAGCAAGACTTGCGCACGCTGATGGCTTCGCAAATCCTCTTCTGGTTGCTGCGGGCGCCGGACGGTCATGCAAAGAACTTCAGCATCCAGCTGCTCGCGGGTTCGGCTGGCCGCTTCCGGCTGACGCCGATGTACGACGTGATGTCGGCCTACCCCGTCCTCGGTGACGGCCCGAACCAATGGGCTGCGCAGGACCTGAAGCTGGCGATGGCGCTGGTGGGCAAGAACCGGCACTACCAGGCGCACACGATCCAGCGCCGGCACTTCAACAGCACGGCCCGGAAGCTGGGTTACGGCGAGAGCGCGGAGCCGCTCCTGCGCGAACTCCTCGAGCGCACGCCGGCGGTCGTCGACCAAGTGCAAGCCGAGCTGCCCGCCGGGTTCTCGCAAGAGGTTGCTGACAAGGTGCTCAGCGGACTGCTCGCAGCGGCTCGCGTACTGGAAGCGATGCCCGAGGCCTGACCGCGCTCAGGTCGGACTCCATGAGAGCGAGCACCTGGAGCGGCAGCGCATGCTGCGGGAAGCGCCGTATGCGTCCCGAGACAGCTGAGTGCAGTGGGTCGCGAGCGAGCGCTTGTACTCGCGCCCCAGCGCCTCGCGCAGCGCATCGGGCACCCTGCGGCGAAGGTGATAAATGCCTGAAGTCGGATGCTTGTACGGCTGGGCCATGAACGCGCGAGTGCGATGCCTCTTCGAGTGAGGCTCGAACAACAAGGAAGGTGCCACGTGTGTACCTGGTTTGTGTACCAAACCAAGCGACCAGCGAGGGCCCAGACGTTAAAAAACCCTCGATCCTGTGAAGAATCAAGGGCTTAGCGATCTGGTGGCCAAGGGCGGAATCGAACCACCGACACGCGGATTTTCAATCCGCTGCTCTACCAACTGAGCTACTTGGCCGTGAGCCGGCGATTATAGCCAGACTCCTGACGCCTCTTTCCGCCGCCTCAGCCGCCGTTGCGCTTGTTGCGCGACAGGTCCACGCCCAGCTGCTTGAGCTTGCGGTACAGGTGGGTGCGCTCCAGGCCCGTCTTTTCGGCCACGCGCGTCATGCTGCCGTTTTCCTGCGCGAGGTGGAACTCGAAGTAGCTTTTCTCGAAGGCGTCGCGCGCCTCGCGCAGCGGGCGGTCGAGGTCGAAGCTCTGCTCGGCTTGCGGCCCGAGCGACAGTGGCGGCGACGGAGGCAGCGCGTGGCCGGTGTGGATCAGCGGTTCGCCGCCGTGGCTGTGGTTGTCCAGGCGCACCGCGCCGGGTGCGGTCACGGGGCGCGCGCTCGGCTTGGCCAGGCCCTGCTCCACCGCGCGCAGCAGCTTCTGCAGCGTGATCGGCTTTTCGAGGAAGGCCATCGCGCCGTGTTTGGTCGCTTCGACCGCGGTGTCGATCGTGCCGTGGCCGCTCATCATGATCACCGGCATCGTCAGCAGCTGGTTGGCGCTCCATTCCTTCAGCAGCGAGATGCCGTCGACGTCGGGCATCCAGATGTCCAGCAGCACGAGGTCGGGTCGCAGGCGGTCACGGCAGGCGCGCGCCTGCGACGCGTCTTCCGCGAGCTCGACGCTGTGCCCTTCGTCCGTGAGGATTTCCGACAGCAGGGCACGAATGCCCAGTTCATCGTCGACAACAAGAATGGTGGCCATGGAACCCTGTATGCACTCAATGTGCGCGTGCTTCGGCGGAGGCTGAAGCAGCGGCCTGCGCGGCGCTGGCGGCACTGTCGGCAGGCGCGAATTTGGAGAATGATAGCGAGACTTGGGCGCCGCCCGCCGCCGCCTCGGCGCGGGGGCCGTCGGCGCGCTCGCCGGGCAGGTTGGCGATGCGGATGCGCGCCCCGTGTTCGTCGGCGATCTTCTTCACCACCGCGAGCCCGAGCCCCGTGCCCTTGATCTTGGTCGTGACGTAGGGTTCGAACGCGCGCTTGAGCACCTTGTCGGCAAAGCCCGGGCCGTTGTCGACCACCTGCAGCCGCACCGCGCGCACGCCGCCTTGTTCGGTGCGGGCGGCCTCGGTGCGCACGCACACCCGCCCGTCTTCCTGCTCGGCCACTGCATCGAGCGCGTTTTGCACCAGGTTGTGTATCACCTGCCTCAGCTGCGTGCCGTCGCCGATGATCGGCGGCAGATCGGGCGCCAGCTCGCAATGCAGGCGGCCCGATTCCTGCGCCGGCACGTACAGCGCAAGCACCTCGCGAACCAGGCCGTTCAGGTCCAGCGGGTGCAGTTGGGCCGCCGGGAGCCGCGCGTAATCGCGGAACTCGTTGACCAGCGTCTTCATCGCCTGCACCTGGTTGACGATGGTCGTCACCGAGCGCACGAGCATCGCCTGGTCGGTGCCGGCGAGCTTGGGTTCCAGCTTCTGCTGCAGCCGCTCGGCCGAGAGCTGGATCGGCGTCAGCGGGTTCTTGATCTCGTGCGCGAGGCGGCGCGCCACTTCGCTCCAGGCGGCGCTGCGCTGCGCGGAGACGACCTCGGTGATGTCGTCGAAGACCATCAGGCGCGCGCCCTGCGGCATGCCGGCCCCGCGCACCAGCAGCGTCAGCGTGTCGCGGTCGCTCGCGGTCTGCAGCTCGAAGGAGTCCTGCCACTGGTCGCGCTCGCCCGCTTCGGGGCTCGCGACGTGCAGCTCGAAGCGCTGGCGCACGCTCGTCGCGAAGGTTTCGAGTCCGGGCACGTCCTCGAGCCGCCGGCCTCGATAGGCCGACAACGGCAGCCGCAGGATGCGCGTGGCGCCCGGGTTCACGGTGTCGATGAAGCCGTCGCGGTCGAACACGATCACGCCGGCGGTGAGGTTGTCGAGAATGGTCTGCAGGTTGGAGCGCGCGCTTTCGACCTGAGTGACGCTCTTTTGCACCATCTCGCGCGCCTCGGAGAGCTGCTCGGTCATGTCGGCGAAGGAACGGGTCAGGCCGCCCAGCTCGTCGCGCGAAGCGAACACCGGCTTGGCGCTCAGATCGCCCCGTGCCACCTCGCGCACGCCCTGTGCGAGCAGCAGCAGCGGGCGTGCGAGCTGGTTCGACAGCGTCACCGCCAGCAGCAGCGCGGCGAACACCGCGAGGATCAGCGTCAGCGTGAGGGTGCCGATGTACATGTTGCGCAGACCCTCGCGCGCCAGCGCGCGCTGCTGATACTCGCGGTAGGCCGCCTGCACCGCCAGCGCGTTGGCCGCCAGCGCCGGCGGCACCACCTGAGTGACCATCAGGTAGCGGTCCTGCTGCGCCAGCACGAAGTTCGAACTCGGGATGAAGGCGAGCGCCCGGATGCGCGCGCTGCCGGCCGGCGAGTCTTCTTCCAGCCCTTCGAGCTGGCCGACGACGCGGGTGGTGCGGGCGTTGCGCAGCAGCAGCGTGGAGGGACGGTCGGGCAGCAGCGAGGTGGCCGCGCTGCCGGCCGACAGGATGATCTGTCCGCCGGCGCCGACGATGGCGATGTCCTGCGCCGACAGCTGCTCACGCACGCGTTCGAGCGCCAGCGGCTGGATCTCGCCGCGCGAATCGATGGAGCGCTCGCCGAGGCGCTCGGCGGCCAGGCGCGTCTTGTTGACGAGATCGCTGGTCAAAGCATCGAGCGTGCCGCGGCCGAGGTTGAGGCCCGCGTCCAGCGCGCCCTCCACCTGCACGTCGAACCAGCTCTCGATGCTGCGCGAAACGAACTGGAAGCTCACCGTGTAGATCAGCACGCCAGGCACCACGCCGACCAGCGCGAAGATGGCCGCGAGCTTGAGCAGCATGCGGCTGCCGAACTTGCCGCGATGCACGCGCACCAGCAGGCGCACCGCGGCGATGCCGATCACCAGCACCAGGAAACCCGCCACCGCGACGTTGACCCAGAACAGCCAGCCGTAGTGCCGCTCGTAGACGGCGCGGTTGTTGGTGGCGAGCGAAAGCAGGAACACCAGCACCATCACCGCGCCGGTCATCGCGACCAGCGAGATGATCCAAGCCCAGCGGTTGGCTTTGGTCATGGGGTGTGGGCGGGTGTGGAGGCGAGAATCACGCGCTTCAGTTGAAGCGCTTGGACTTCTCAACGAGCAGCGTCCATTCCGGTTGTCCGCCGATGCCGATCTGCATCGGCCGCGGCAAGAGGGTGGTGTCGAGCCGGTAGGTGAACTCGACGTAGTGGCGGCCGTCCTCGATCTGGCCCGCCTCGGCGATCTTCCAGTCGGCCACGTGCCGCACCGTGGCCAGAGCGTCGGTCAGCGTGTCGTAGTTCTGGTTCAGCCCACCGAAGCTCACGCGGTATTTTCGCGTCAGCGGCTGGTAGGCGACGCGCCATACCCGCGTGGCCTTGTTGACCTGCTTGTCGCGCCAGTACCAGCGGTCGCGAAACACCTGGGCCTCGGCGACGAAGTACAGCGGAACACCCTTGGTCAGCGCATCCTCGACACCGCGCGGCAGCTCGAAGCGCAGCGTGAAGTCCAGCAGCACGCCCTCGTCGTTGCGCACCACGTCGAATTGGGCGAACTCGAGCTGCTGCGCCAGCCCCTGCTGCGGCATTCCCAGGGCAAGGCACGCGAGCCACACGGCGGCCAGCCAAGCACGCCAGCCCCGGTGCATCGCACGGGGCCGGTGGCAGCGATCCGTTTCGAGGCGGTGCACTAACAAGGCAGTCAATTCAACTTTTTTGCAGGAGAGCGAAATAGAAGCCGTCCGGCGAGGCGGAGGCGGGCGCGGAAGGCTCCGCCCCATTGTCAGGCAGCGGCAGCAGGTGCCCGGGTGAAGGAGGACGCCGGACGAGGCTCGCGTCCGTCCGGCGTTGCAAAAAAGCGTCGATCTGGTCCTGACCCTCGGCCTTGAAGACCGAGCAGGTGCAATACAGCAGACGCCCCCCGTGGGCAAGCGTCGGCCACAACGCGTCGAGCAGGCGTGCCTGGATGCCGGCCAGCGTGGCGATGTCGCCCGGGCGCCGCAGCCAGCGCACGTCGGGGTGGCGGCGCACGATGCCCGAGGCGCTGCAAGGCGCGTCGAGCAGGATCGCGTCGAAGTGGCGGCCGTCCCACCAGGCGCCGGTGTCGGCCGCATCGGCGCAGGCGGTGCGGGCTCGAAGGCCCAGGCGCTGCAAGGTGTCGTCGATGCGCTTGAGCCGCTGGGGATCGCTGTCGAGCGCCAACACATCCAGATCGGCCAGTTCGAGCAGATGGGCGGTCTTGCCGCCGGGGGCGGCGCAGGCGTCGAGCACACGGGCGCCCGCCGCCAGGCGCCACGCGGCCGCTGCATCCTGATCCGAAGCGGCCAGCAGCGGCGCGGCCAACTGCGCGGCGGCGTCCTGCACCGAGGCGTCGCCCTCGGCAAA
>CAJPFZ010000012.1 GCA_905339355.1 Burkholderiaceae bacterium | reverse complement strand
GCATTGAGAACCTCGCGATGAACCCTGGCCGATATGTTGCCGCCGCGCTCGCCGTCTTGGCAATCGGTTTGGGCGCCTACCTCACGTTCGAGAGCGTGACGAGCCGCGAACCGGCCCCCACTGTGGCGTATACGCTGCTCGATGGAAGTACATCCAGCACCGAGCAGCTGCGCGGCAAGGTGGTGCTGGTGAACTTCTGGGCCACCAGCTGCACGACCTGCGTGCGCGAGATGCCGCACATCGTCTCGACCTACGAGAAGTTCAAGGACCGCGGCTACGAAACCATCGCCGTCGCGATGAGCTACGACCCCCCGGCCTACGTCATCAATTTCGCCGAGACACGCAAGCTGCCGTTCGGCGTAGCCATCGACAACACCGGGGCGATCGCGAAAAGCTTCGGCGACGTGAAACTCACACCGACCAGCGTGCTGATCAACAAGAAGGGCGAGATCGTCAAGCGCTACGTTGGCGAGCCGGATTTCACCAAGCTGCACGAGCTCGTGGAAAAGCTGCTGGCCGAAGCCTGAGCCGTTGGCGCGCATTCAGCCCCAGAACAGCCACCAGATGAACAGCAGCAGCCCGGCGGCGGCGGCCACGCTGCGCGGCCTCTCGCGCAGGTCGTCCCAGAAGGCGCGGTCGTCCGGTTCGGACGCGGCGCCGCGGCTTTCCGCTTCCATCTGACGCGCCCAGTCGCGCCGGCGCGGCAGGTCGCCCTCGAGCTGGGCCAAGCGGCGCGCCCGCACATGCGGCGCGGGAGACTGCGCATGGGCGCGCAGCGCCGCCTCCAGCACGCTCACCGCCGCATGCGCCTGGCTCAGCTGGCCCACTGCGAGGGTGGCGCCGCAGTGGTCGCACTGCACCGCTTGCCCCGGGGGCAGCGGTGCTCCGCAGGCCAGGCATTGCAGTGCGGCGTGGCGCGCCGCCGTCGAGTGCACCGCGTGGGCTTCGGTGGCGCCGTCGGGGTCCAGTGCCCGCGCCAGGCGTGCCACGTCGATCATGCCGGGGCTGCTGTGGCAGTAGCTGCAGCGTTGGTCCTGAGCGCCCATCGCGGCGCCGCAGTTCAGGCAGTGCAGTCCTTGTTCGCGGCGCAAAAGCCCCGCGCGGTCTGCCGAACTCAGCGGGCGCACGAAGCCCTTTTCGCTGAGGAACTGGGCGAAGGTCTGGTAAGCCCCGTGCGCTCGCAGGCATTCGAGCTGCAGCGTGGCGCCCCAGCGGGAGCGGTTGTGCACGGTCTTGAGCCGCCCGGCGCAACGCACGCAGCGCGCGTCGGGCTTCAACAACTGGTGCGGCTCGCGCTGCGCCTGCGCCATCTCGCCGAGCAGCGACAGCATGCCTGTGCCGGTCAATCGCACCGATTCGATGGCGTCGAACCACACCAGGTGGCAGGGTGCGCACAGGTCGATCTCGACCCGCTGGCCGTAGTGGCCGTCGAGGATCAGGCGGCGCATCGCGCCACCGCAGTTGCCGCAGTGCAGAACGTCTGCGACAGCGGCCGGTGAGGTCATCGTGGTCAGATGACCGCGTCAGGCACGCCGGCGGCGTGGGCCTGCTGATCGGCGTGGTAGCTCGAACGCACCAGCGCGCCGACGGCGGCGTGGCTGAAGCCCATCTTCTGCGCTTCGGCTTCGAACATCTTGAAGGTGTCCGGATGGACGTAGCGGCGCACCGGCAGATGGTGGCCACTCGGAGCGAGGTACTGGCCGATCGTCAGCATGTCGATGCCGTGCTCGCGCATGTCGCGCATCACCTGCAGGATCTCGTCGTCCGTCTCGCCCAGGCCGACCATCAGGCCGCTCTTGGTTGGCACGCCGGGCGCGAACTCCTTGAAGCGCTTCAGCAGGTTGAGCGAGAACGCATAGTCGGAGCCGGGGCGCGCCTCCTTGTACAGGCGCGGGATCGTCTCCAGGTTGTGGTTCATCACGTCCGGCGGCGCCGCCTTGAGGATCTCCAAGGCGCGGTCCATTCGGCCGCGGAAGTCGGGAGTCAGGATCTCGATGCGCGTCTGCGGCGACAGCTCGCGCACCTGGCGGATGCACTCGACGAAGTGCGCCGCACCGCCGTCGCGCAGGTCGTCGCGATCGACGCTCGTGATGACGACGTACTTGAGCTTCAGCGCGGCGATCGTCCTGGCGAGGTTGAGCGGCTCGTCGGCATCCAGCGGGTCGGGCCGGCCGTGGCCCACGTCGCAGAACGGGCAGCGGCGCGTGCACTTGTCGCCCATGATCATGAAGGTCGCCGTGCCGTGGCCGAAACACTCGCCGATGTTCGGACACGAGGCTTCTTCGCAGACGGTGTGCAGCTTGTGCTCGCGCAGGATCTGCTTGATCTCGTAGAAGCGCGTTGTCGGCGAGCCGGCCTTGACGCGGATCCAGTCGGGCTTCTTCAGCGTCTCGGCGGCCACCACCTTGATCGGAATGCGCGCCGTCTTCGCCTGCGCCTTCTGTTTGGCGGTCGCGTCGTAGTGGGCGGCGTCTTGCGCCTGGTGGATCACGTTGTCGCTGGACATCGGCTGCTTTCTGTGTGGGAGCCGTGCGGCGAGCCGATCGAGGCCCTTCGACGCGCTCAGGGCGACAGGTGGGACGCCAGCTTGTCGCCGAGCCGCTCGGCCACCGTGGCCCAATCCGTGTAAACCCGAAGTGTAGCCAAGTCGACGGTTTCGAGTCCGGCGTAGCCGCAGGGGTTGATCCAGCCGAACGGCGCGAGATCCATCGCGACGTTGAGCGCGATGCCGTGATAGCTGCAGTGCCGGCTGACCTTGATGCCCAGCGCCGCGATCTTGCCAAGCCCGTCGAACGCCGGTCCCTCCGCCGCCGGCAGCCGCTCGCGGGGCGGCCGTGGGTCGATGGCGGCGTGCCCAGCCGGGTCGGCAAGGCGCACGTAGATGCCCGGCGCGCCGGCCACCCGGTGGCCGGTCACGTCGAAGGACTCCAGCGTCTTCAGCACGCAATGCTCCAGCCGGTAGACATATTCCTTGACGAAGATGCCCAGACGCCGCAGGTCGATCAGCGGGTAGGCGACCACCTGCCCCGGTCCGTGGTAGGTGACCTGCCCGCCCCGGTTGGTTTGCACCACGGGAATGTCGTGCGGATCGAGCAGGTGTTCCACGCGGCCGGCCACCCCTTGCGTGTAGACCGGCGCGTGTTCGCACAGCCAGATCTCGTCCGGCGTCGTGTCGCCGCGCGATTGGGTGAACGCCTGCATCGCGTCGAGCGTCGACGCATAGTCGACACGGCCCAGAACACGAACCTGCGGAGGGCTCAGAGCACGACCCTCACCATCGGATGGGTCGACAGCGTGCGATACAGCTCGTCGAGCTGCTCGCGGCTGGTGGCGGTGACGGTGACCGTGACGCCGAGGTACTTGTTGCCCTTGCTCGGCCGCGTCTCCACACAAGCGGCATCGAAGGCGGGATCGAACTGCCGCGCCACGGCGATCACAACATCGACGAAGCCGTCGACGTTGTGCCCCATCACCTTGATCGGGAACGCCGACGGGTATTCGATCAACGATTGCTCGGGAGGGATCTCTCTCATCTTCATCGCTCCCACGTGGGGGCGCACCGCTCGAACTCAAATCGAGTGGACAACCTTGGCGCGCTGGTAGGCCTCATAGAGCCGTGCGTAGACCGGACCGGGCTTGCCGCGCAAGGCGCCGTGGCCCACGGGATCTCCGTCCAGCGCGGTCACGGGCAGCACCTCCTTGGTTGCCGAACTGAGCATGACCTCGTCGGCGGCCAGCACCTCGGCTTCCGGGATGGGCCGCAGGTTGTAGGCGATGCCTTCTTCCTCGCACAGCTCGCGGATCAGCTCGTAGCGAATGCCCTCGAGCACATGTTCGCTCTTGGGCGGCCCGAGCACCGCGCCCTCGTGCACGACCCAGACGTTGCTGGCCGATGCCTCGGTGAGGAAACCATTGCGGAACATGATGGTCTCCGCGGCGCCGCGGTCGGCCGACATCTGCCGCGCCAGGACATTGCCGAGCAGCGAGACCGACTTGATGTCGCCGCGTTCCCAGCGGAAATCGCGCGCCGTCACGCAGGCCACGCCCTGGTGGCGCTGCTCGGGCGTGGCGGGTTTCATCGGCGAACTCATCATGAAGACCGTCGGCTCGATGTCGGGCGGCATCACGTGGTCGCGCCAGGCGACGCCCCGCGTGATCTGCAGGTACAGCAGCTGGTCCTCGCTGCCCAGCGCGGCCACCAGCCGCCTCGCCCGCTCGAGCCACTCGGCGCGGGTGTGCGGGTTGGCGATGCGCACCTTGCCGAGGCTGCGCGCCAAGCGTGCCATGTGTTCGTCGAACCGGAACAGCTTGCGCGCGTAGACCGGCACGACCTCGTAGACGCCGTCGCCGAAGATGAAGCCGCGGTCGAGCACCGACACCTTCGCCTGGTTCAACGGGGCGTACTCGCCGTTCAGGTAGCACAGGATGTCGGGGATGGTCTGCATCGCGCCTCCGCGGGAACATCAAACGTTCAGGGTAACCCCGTTTTGCCGCCGAGGCACGCTGCCCACGGCGCGAGCGGGCGTTTTGCGGGGTTCATCCGGCGGTCATTTGATCCACAGCCGAATCGCGTCCCAGGCGCGGCCGAAGATGCCGGCCTGCTCGACCGTCTCCATCACCACCAGCGGCACCTCGACCACGGGCATGCCGCCGGCAGTGCTGACCTTCACCGTGCCGACTCGCTGCCCCTGCTGCAAAGGCGCCACCAGCGGATCGGTGCGTTCGATCTGCGTCTTGAGCGCGTTGCCTTCGCCGCGGGGCACGCTGACGAACACCGGGCTTGCAGGACCGAGCTTGGCCTCGTTGAGCTTGCCCTTCCACACCGGCACCGTGGCCATCGGCTTGGTCACGTCGAACAGGCGCAGCGCATCGAAGGCCTGGAAGCCCCAATTCAGCAGCTTCTGGCTCTCGCTGGCGCGCGCCTCCATCGACGTGGTATTGAGCAGCACGCTCAGCAGGCGCCGCTTGCCGTTGGGAAACTCGCGCTGGGCACTCGCGACCAGGCAGTACCCGGCCGCTTCGGTGTAGCCGGTCTTCATGCCGTCCACCGTCGGGTCGCGGCGCAGCAGCAGGTTGCGGTTGGGCTGCGCGATGTTGTTGTACTTGTAGTCCTTCTTCGAGTAGTAGGTGTAGAAGTCGGGGTGGTCGCGGATGATGTGAGCCGCGATCACCGCGATGTCGCGCGCGGAGCTCTTGTGGCCGGCTTCGGTGAGCCCCGGAGCGTTCTTGAACGTGGTGTTCTTCAGGCCCCAGGCCTGCGACTGGCGGTTCATCATCCCGACGAACTGCTCCAGCGTGCCGCCCACTGCCTCGGCCAGCGCCACCGCGGCGTCGTTGCCGCTCTGGATGATGAGACCGTGCAGGAGTTCGTCCACGGTCGGCGTCATCGTCGTGTCGATGAACATCAGCGAGCCGCCGCCCTTGCGCTCTTCCCAGGCGCGCTTGGAGACCGGGATCTTCTGGTCCAGCGCGAGGCGCTTCTCCTTGATCGCGTTGAAGGTGACGTACGCGGTCATCAGCTTGGTCAGCGAGGCCGGATCCGCCGGCGTGTCGGCCTCGCGTTCGGCCAGCACCTGGTTGCTCGTCATGTCGAGCAGGATGTAGCTCTTGGCGGCCACCTCCGGCGGCTGTGGGGCCTGCGCGGCGGCAGTGGCGGCAAAGGCGAGCGAACAAAGCAGAACGAACAGTCTTTTCATCGAGAAACCAGGAAGAAGCAGAAAAGGGTGTCTGAGCGGCGCGCGAGCGACAGGTTCAGACCATCGGTCGCTGCAATTGCTGCACGACCACGTTCTTGAGCAGCGTGAGCTGCCCGTGAAAGAAATGCCCGACGCCGGGCAACACGATGACGGGCAGCGACTGCGGCCGCGCCCAATCGAGGGTGGCGGCCAGCGGCACCACCTCGTCGGCCTCTCCGTGCACGACGATGGTGTCGGACGGCACGGGTGCCATCTTCTGTTTTTGCGTCGAAGGCCCCACCAGCACCAGGCGCTGCGGCTTGGCGTCGGCGCCCAGGCGGGCCGCAGCCTCGGCCGCCACGTATGCGCCGAACGAAAAGCCCGCGAGCATGAAGGCCTCGCCGGGACGACGGAACGCGGCAATGACGGCCATCGCATCGTCGACTTCGCCCTCGCCTTCGTCCCATTCGCCTTCGGAGCCGCCGGCGCCGCGGAAATTGAAGCGGACCGTGCGCCAACCGAGCTGGACGAAGGCACGCGCCAGCGTCTGCACGACCTTGTTGTCCATCGTGCCGCCGTGTACAGGGTGAGGGTGGCAGATCACGGCCATGCCCTGCGCCTGGCCAGCCGGCGAATCGAGCGCGCATTCAAGTGCGCCTGCGGGCCCCGCGATCGACTCGCGAACGGTCTGCGAATTCATCAGCGGCCGACGTGCGCGGGCAACAGCAGGCGCTCGACGATCTGCCCCTTCTTCAGGTGGCTGTCGACGATCTCGTCGATGTCGTGCTGATCCACGTAGGTGTACCAGACTGCCTCGGGATACACCACCGCCACCGGCGCGCCGGCGCAGCGGTCCAGGCAGCCGGCCTTGTTGACCCGCACGCCGCCCGGGCCGGCGAGGTTCTCGGCCTTGACCCGCTGCTTGCAGTGATCGAAGCCGGCTTGCGCATTGTGGTTGGCGCAGCACTCCTCGCCGTTGTCGCGCTGATTGAGGCAGAAAAAGATGTGCCGCTCGTAGTAACCGCTCATGCGGCGCATTTTAGGGTTCCCCCGCGTCGCGGGCCGCGACGCGGGCGAGCAACCATGCCATCGCCGCGTAAGGCCATAACCAACCGAGCCACTGCGCAACGCCATGGAAGCGGATGAAGCGGCCCTGTTCCCAGGACTGCAGGCTTTCGGCGAAGTAGGCGTCGGCGGGAGCCTGACCGATCACGGTCACCAAGGCGGCCAGCGCAATGAGTCCGACCCCGGCGGCGGCTCGGCGTGGCAACCATGCGAGCAGCACGGCGACGATGAGCCCGGTGAACAGCGCCGCCATCGTCGTCGGCGTGCGCCAGGCAAGCCAATGCTGGGGCCCGAAATTCAGCGTGGTCGCGAGCGTGGTGGCGCCAAAGCCGATCACCACCGCCCCGAGCGCCAGCACGACACGCCGCCAGCCGGCTCGCGACACGCTGTAAGCCACCAGGCAGGGGGCGAGCAAGCCGAGCGCGATGGCGACGAATTCGCTCAGCGGCGACAGGCCGGCCGCGTCGCCGGTCTGCAACCAGGGCGCGAACCAGTCGATGACGGCGCTGTCCTCGAGCCAGCCCGCAAGCGTGTCGCGCAGCCGCGGCCACACCTGGCCGCCGCCAAACGGCACCGGCGTCGGAAACAGCAGGCCAAAGGGCCACACCACGAGCAACGCCAGGCCGCCGGCGCTGTGCGAAATGAACCACCGGTCGCGCAGTCCTTGCCAGCGACCGAGCCAGCCGAGGGTGTGCGCCAAGGCGCCGAGCAGGGCACCCAGCAGCGCACCGAAGGCGTTGAGGGCGAGGTCGAGGTTCGACGGAACACGTTTGGGCAGGAAGTTCTGCAGCAGCTCGAGTCCGAACGACAGCGCGGCCCCCACCAGCACCGCAAGCAGCAGCGAGCGCAGCACGCCGCTGCCCGAGCGCACCCGCGAACCGAACACCAGCGCCCCGAGCGGCATGTAGCCGATCAAGTTGGCGACAAGATCGAAAGCAGTCCACCAGTACGGGAAGTTCAGCGTCAGGAAGGCCCATACCGACACCCCCGGAACACGCCAGCCCGTGAATGGGTAAAGACTGGCGTAGACGATCAGCGCCGCATACATGACCGCCAGCGGAGCGGCGGAGCTGCGGTGGGCGGCCATCCAGTCGGGTCAGAAGGGCTTGACGACCGCCAGCACGACGATCGCGATGAACAGCAGGATCGACACTTCGTTGAAGACGCGGAACCAGCGCTCGCTGCGCTGGTTGGAGAACTGCTCGAACTTGCGCAGCAGCGAGCGGCAGACGTGGTGATAGCCGATGACGATCACCACCAGCGCGAGCTTCGCGTGCATCCAGCCCCCCGAACTCCAGAAGTAGACGAACCACAGCCACAGGCCGAGGGCCAGCGCCGGGATCATCAACAGGCTCGCGAAGCGGTAGAGCTTGCGCGCCATCATCAGGAGGCGCTCGCGCTCGGCGTGGCTGTCCGCCGGCACCATCGCGAGGTTGACGAAGATGCGCGGCAGATAGAACAAGCCGGCGAACCAGCTGGCAACGAAGACGATGTGAAAGGCTTTGATCCAGAGCATCGGACCATTATCGCCAGCAGGCGTGGCCGCTCTTGCGCCGGCCTCGTGCCCTTCGTTCGGCGCCCAATGAGGCCGCACAAAGAAAAAGCCCCAACCAGAAGGTCAGGGCTGAAAAGCCTTAACGCTGTCATCACGGTAAGGCACCTGCTCAGGGAGGAAAAGCAGGGAATGACGGCCTTGCGGCTATCATTCATCGGTTACTTTAGCAGATGCGTAGCGGCTGCGGGGCGCCGGCGACACCGGAATAACGCGAACTTCCGCCGGTTTGTGCCGCTGTTCCGCGCGCCCGCGCACCCCTCTTGGAAAGCGCGCCGTGCCTCTTGTGCCTCCCTATCCGACCAGCCGTCCGCGCCGCCTGCGGCGCGATGAATTCAGCCGCGCGATGGTGCGCGAATATCGCCTGCATGCGAGCGATCTGATCCTGCCGGTGTTCGTGCTGGCAGGCCAGAACCAGTCGCAAGACGTGGCATCGATGCCCGGCGTGCAGCGATTGAGCGTCGACCGGCTCTTTCCGCTGGCCGAGGAGTGCCTCGCGCTCGGCGTGCCGGTGATGGCCTTGTTCCCGGTCATTGATGCCGCGCTGAAGAGCGAAGACGGCCGCGAGGCCATGAACCCTGAAGGCCTCGTGCCCACGGCCGTGCGCGCGCTGAAGAAGCGCTTCCCGGAACTCGGCGTGCTGACCGACGTGGCGCTCGACCCATTCACGAGCCACGGCCAGGACGGCTTGCTCGACGCGAGCGGCTACATCGTCAACGATGAAACGGTGGCGGTGCTCACCCAGCAGGCCCTGGTGCAAGCCGAGGCGGGTGTCGACATCGTCGCGCCAAGCGACATGATGGACGGGCGCATCGGCGCGATCCGCCAGGCGCTCGAGGCCAAGGGCCACATCCACACGCGCATCATGGCCTACAGCGCCAAGTACGCGAGCGCCTTCTACGGGCCCTTCCGCGACGCCGTCGGCTCGGCCAAGAACCTCGGCAAGAGCAACAAGAAGGTCTATCAGATGGACCCGGCCAACAGCGATGAAGCGCTGCGCGAAGTGGCGCTGGACATCGCCGAGGGCGCCGACATGGTGATGGTCAAACCGGGCATGCCCTACCTCGACATCGTGCGGCGCGTGAAGGACGAGTTCCGCATGCCGACCTTCGTCTATCAGGTCAGCGGCGAATACGCGATGCTGAAGGCCGCCGCCGCCAATGGCTGGCTGGATCACGATGCGGTCATGATGGAAAGCCTGCTCGCGTTCAAGCGGGCCGGTGCCGATGGCGTGCTGAGCTACTTCGCGCTCGACGCGGCGCGGCTGCTGCGCCAGGGCTAGATCTCTCAGCTGCGCGTGTCCCGGCGATAGGGGTCGGCGAAGCCGAGCGCCATCACGATCGCCGACTCGCGTGCCTCCATCGTCTCGGCGTCGTCCTCGGCTTCGTGGTCGTAGCCCTGGGCATGCAAGGTCCCGTGCACCAGCAGATGCGCGTAGTGCGCCTCGAGCGCGAGCTTCTGGTCCCTCGCCTCGTCGGCCACGACCGGCGCGCAGATGATCAGGTCGGCCACCACCAGCGGCTCGTGGCTGTAGTCGAAGGTGAGCACGTTGGTGGCGTAGTCGCGCCCGCGGTACTCGCTGTTCAGCGCGCGCGCCTCTTCGGCATCGACCACCCGCACGGTGATCTCGGCCGGCGCCTCGAGCGCCGCACGAATCCAGCGTGCGACCTTGTGCCGCGGCAGCTGGTCGCGGTGGCGCGGATCGGCGAACTGCAGCGAGAGCGTCAGCTCGGGGCGAGCCATCGTCAGGTCGGCTCCGAGCGGGTGGCGTCGTAGGCTTCGACGATGCGCGCCACCAGCGGATGGCGCACCACATCGGTGGCGTTGAAGTGCGTGGTGGCGATGCCGCGCACCCGGCGCAGCACCCGCTCGGCGTCGATCAGGCCGCTGTCTGTGCCGCGCGGCAAGTCGATCTGGCTCACGTCGCCGGTGACCACGCACTTGCTGCCGAACCCGATGCGCGTCAGGAACATCTTCATCTGCTCGGGGGTCGTGTTCTGCGCCTCGTCGAGGATCACGAACGCATGGTTGAGCGTGCGCCCGCGCATAAAGGCCAGAGGCGCGACCTCGATGGTGCCCTTCTCGAAGGCCTTGGTCACACGCTCCAGGCCCATCAGGTCATACAGCGCGTCGTACAGCGGGCGCAGGTAGGGGTCGACCTTCTGCGCCAGGTCGCCCGGCAGAAAGCCGAGCCGCTCGCCGGCTTCGACCGCCGGGCGGGTCAGGATGATGCGCTGCACCGTGCTGCGCTCGAGCGCGTCGACCGCGCAGGCGACGGCGAGGAAGGTCTTGCCGGTGCCCGCCGGCCCGATGCCCAGCGTGATGTCGTGCGAAAGAATGTTGCGCAGGTAGAGGTGCTGGTTCGGCGTGCGGCCGGCGAGGTCGCTGCGGCGCGTGCGCAGCACCAGCTCGTCGCCCTCGGCATCCGCCTCACCCTTGGCCGGTCCCGCCCCAGGACGGCTGGCTTCAGCCAGCGCGAGCTGGAACGTCTCTGCCGGAATCGGCCGCTTGGCGCGGTCGTACATCGACTGCAGCAGCGCCACCGCGCGCTCGGCGTGCGGCTTGGCCCCTTCGACGCGGAAGGACTCGTTGCGCCGCGTGATGCTCACGTCCAGCGCGGCCTCGATGTCGCGCAGGTGTTCATCCATGCTGCCGCACAGATGTGCAAGGCGTTCGTTGTCCAGGGGAATGAAGGCGTGTCGCAGGATCACGGTGGGTGGCGGTCGTTCGAGGGCAGGATTGTCGCCTCTCGGCCTGTCAAGCGTGGATTTCGACCGCTGGGCAAGCAAATGGCTTGCCTGGAGCCTGCGTCGATCCTGCACAATCGCCCGCCATGCTGCTGCGCCCCCTGTGGATCCTCCTTCGAAGCGGACTCGCCGCCTGGGTGCTGGCCATCGCCGCCGCTCCGGCCGCCGCCGATCCATTGCTCGTCTTGAAGGCGCTCAGTGTCAACAGTGCGGGCACGAGCTTTCCCGCCGATGCGGTGGCGATGCCGGTGACGCTGCCTGACGATTGGTCGCAATCGCGCCCGCGGCACGACGGCAGCGTCTGGTACCGGGTGCCCTTCGACGCGCCCTACGGCACTACGCCCGACCAGCTGCTCGCGGTCTACATCGAACGGGTCTGCACCAGTTTCGAATTGCATCTGAACGGCCAGCGCATCCACAGCGGCGGCCGCATGGAGGAGCCGCTGACGCGGCAATGCCGTCACCCCCAGCTGGTCACGCTTCCCGCAGCCTGGCTCAAGCCGCAAGGAAACGTGCTGGATCTGCGCGTGCAGGGATCGGCCCTGCAGCGCGTCGCGTCGCGCCAACGCGCGGGCGGCCTGTCTGAACTGAAGATCGGTCTGCAAAGCGAGCTGGCCGGCGAGCACTCGAGCCGGTTGTTCTGGAGCGTGCAGGCGGTCGCGGTCGTCGCGCTGACGCTGTTCGTGCTCGGCTGCTTCATGCTCGGGCTGTACTGGGTCAACCGCGGCGAGGCGGCGCTGCTGTACTTCGGCGCACTGCTCGTCAGCTGGGCCGCGCTGTCGGCACGCACCTTGTGGCAGGACATTCCGCTGGACACGACCACGCTCGAGTACATCGGCTGCAGCGCCTTTCCTTTCATCGTCGCGTTCGCAGCGCAGTTCCTGCTGAGCCACGCGGCCGTGCGCTCGAGGATCATCGAGGCGGGGCTGATCGTGCAGTGCCTGCTGGTGCCGGTGACGCTGGCGCTGGGCGGGCCGGCTCGGGTCTTCCTCGTCGCCAACGCCTGGTACGCGCTGCTCGTGCTGGAAGTGTTCGCGCTCATCGGCTTGTACCTGGTGGTGATCCGCAAGCAGCACCGCGCCGATTTCGCGCCGATGCTGTTCATCCTCGCCGGCGTGGCCGGCGTGCTGCTGTTCGAGATCGGCGTGCAGCTGCAGCTGTTGCCGCAGCCCACGCTGCCGCTGACCCAGGTGGCGCTGCCGCTGCTGTTCCTGGCGATCGGCGCCCGGCTGCTGCAAGTGTTCGCGCATGCGCTGCAGACGGCCGAGGCCAACCGCTCCACGCTCGAAGACCGTGTGAAGGAAGCGACCGCCGAGATCGAACGCAACTTCGCGCAGCTGTCGGAACTGCGGGTCGAGCAGGTCACCGAGAAGGAGCGCAAGCGCATCGCGGCCGACCTGCACGACGACCTCGGCGCCAAGCTGCTGACCATCGTGCACACGAGCGAAAGCGAGCGCATTTCGACGCTTGCGCGCGAGGCGCTCGAGGAGATGCGGCTGTCGGTGCGCGGCCTCACCGGCAAGCCGGTGCGATTGGCGGACGCGCTCGCGGACTGGCGCGCCGAGACCGTGCTGCGCCTCGGGCAGGCCAACATCGAAGCCGATTGGAAGGGCCCCGCCGAGGAGATCGAGCACCTCCTGCCCGCGCGCGCCTACGTGCAGACCACACGCATCCTGCGCGAGGCGGTGAGCAACATCATCAAGCACAGCGGCGCGTCGCACTGCAAGGTGCGCTCGAGCGTCGGCGAGCGCGACTTCGGCATCCTCGTGCAGGACAACGGCAAAGGCATTCCGATGGAACTCGACGGCAAGCTCGACCGCGGCCACGGCATGTCCAGCATGAAGCATCGCGCCAAGCAGTTGCAGGGACAATGCCTCGTCGAGTCGGGTCCAGGCTACGGCACCGTGATAAGGCTCACGCTGCCCCTCTAGTGGCTCGCGCACAGTGTGCGCTCACGCTGTACGATGAAAAATCTCGTCTACCGGACGAGTCCGGAGTCGCCATGAACAACATCCTGCTGCTAGAAGACCTGCCCGAAATCCGCGCCTGGATGAAGATGCTGGTGCTGCAGGTGTTCCCTCACTCGCTGATCTCCGAAGCGGCGCGCGTGCACGACGCGCTGGAGCTCATCACCGCCGTCAAGTTCGATCTCGCGCTGGTGGACCTGGGGCTGCCCGACGGTTCGGGCGTCGACGTGGTCGCCGCGTTGCGTGAATCGCAGCCCGAGGCGCAGTCGGTCGTCGTGACCATCCACGACGACGACGACCACCTGTTCCCCGCACTGCAGGCCGGCGCCTTCGGCTACCTGCTCAAAGAGCAGGCGCGCGAGCTGATCGCCGAGCAGTTGAAGCGCATGAGCCAAGGCGAGCCCCCGCTGTCGCCATCGATCGCGCGCCGCGTGATCTCGTACTTCGCGGCACAGAACCGGCCGCACGAGCGGCCGCAGAACATGCCGCATGTCTCGCTGACCGACCGCGAGAACGAGGTGCTGCTGCGCGTCGCCAAGGGCTTCACGCTGCCGGAAATCGGCGTGCAGCTGAACCTGTCGCGCCACACGATCGCCGACTACGTGAAGCAGATCTATCGCAAGCTCAACGTGAGCTCGCGCGCCGAGGCGGCGCTCGAAGCACAGCGGCTCGGCCTCTTCAGGCGTTGACGCCGCACGGCCGATAATCGGCCGCATGATCGGAAGACTCACTGGCGTCCTGGCGGAGAAGACTCCGCCGCAACTGCTCATCGACGTCAACGGTGTCGGCTACGAGGTCGACGTGCCGATGAGCAGCTTCTACAACCTGCCGGCGCTGGGCGAGCGCGTCACGCTGCTGACGCACTTCGTGGTGCGCGAAGACGCGCAGGTGCTGTTCGGATTTCTGACGCACGAAGAACGCACGACCTTCCGGCTGCTGGTGAAGATCTCCGGGGTCGGGCCGCGCACCGCCTTGTCGATCTTGTCGGGCCTGAGCGTCAACGAACTGGCGCAGGCAGTGAGCCTGCAGGAAAGCGGCCGGCTGGTGAAGGTCCCGGGCATCGGCAAGAAGACGGCCGAGCGCCTGCTGCTCGAACTGAAAGGCAAGCTGGGCGACGCGATCGGCACGCCGGCGTCGGTGGCAAGCGATGCGCAGGCC
>CAJPFZ010000011.1 GCA_905339355.1 Burkholderiaceae bacterium | reverse complement strand
CGCCGACGACATCGTCTGGCGGCTGTTCTGGGTGCTGCAGGCCGCCGTGGCGGCACGCGTGGTGGCGGGCATGATGAGCGCCACCGGCATCGAAGGCGCCATGCCGGTGATTGCCGCCGCCGCCGTCGGCTGGGGCGCCGTGTGCGCGGCCTGGGCGTTGCGCTACGGCCGCTGGTACGGCATGCCGCGGGCGGATGGGCGGCCGGGGTAGTCTGCGTCACCACCTGCGTTCACGGCGCGACACAGATATCCGTTCGCACTGAGCTTGTCGAAGTGCCTGCATCGCAGCGAGAGAAGAATCGCCGCTCTGTGCCGGCAGGCGTGCCCACTCACCGGAGGAATTGACTCGGGTCAAGGACGCGGCGCCGCGCCTCGACAGAATCCACCGGATGCTCCAAGCTAACTTGCCCGAACTCGTCTGTCCCGCCGGCTCACTGCGCGCCTTGAAGCTCGCGATCGATGCCGGCGCCGACGCGGTCTACATGGGTTTGCGCAACGCCACCAACGCGCGCAACTTCGCGGGCCTCAACTTCGACGACGAACAGCTTCAAGAAGGACTCGCCTACGCGCACGCGCGTGGGCGCAAGGTGCTGATGGCGCTCAACACCTACGCCCGATCGGACGACGCAGCGCCCTGGTACGCCGCGGTCGATGCGGCGGCGCGCTTCGGTGCCGATGCGCTGATCTGCGCCGACGTCGCCGTGATGGCCTATGCGCGCGAAAAGCACCCCGAGCTTCGGCTGCACCTGTCGGTGCAGGCTTCCGCCACCAGCCACGAAGCGATCGCCTTTTACAAGCGCCACTACAACATCCAGCGCGCGGTGCTGCCGCGCGTGCTGACGCTGTCGCAGGTGGGCCATGTGCTGCGCAATACCGATGTCGAGATCGAGGTGTTCGGCTTCGGCAGCCTGTGCGTGATGGTCGAGGGGCGCTGCGCGCTCTCGTCCTACGCCACCGGCCAGTCGCCCAACAACGCCGGCGTCTGCTCGCCGCCGTCGGCCGTGCGCTGGCTCGACAAGCCCGAGGGCGTCGAAGCGCGCCTGAACGGCCTGCTGATCGACCGCTACGCGAAGGACGAGCCGCGCGGCTACCCGACCCTGTGCAAGGGCCGCTTCGACGTGGAAGGCACGCGCGACTACGCGATCGAGGAGCCCACGAGCCTCAACACGCTCGCGATCCTGCCCGAGCTGATCCGCATGGGCATTCGCGCGATCAAGATCGAAGGGCGGCAGCGCAGCCCGTCGTACGTGGAGCAGGTGACGCAGGTCTGGCGGCAGGCCATCGATGCGGCGGGCGCGGCGCCCGGACGCTTCCGCGTCGAGCCGGGCTGGACGGCCACGCTCGGCCACCTCGCCGAAGGGCAGCAGCACACGCTGGGCGCCTACGACAAGCCGTGGAGATGAGCCCGATGAATTCCGCCGCCCGCACCAAACGCATCGCCTTGACGGTCGGTCCGCAGCTGTACTACTGGCCGCGCGACACGCTGATGAACTTCTACGCCGAGGTCGCCGACTCGCCGGCAGACACCGTCGTGCTGGGCGAGGTGGTCTGCTCGCGCCGCCACGAGATGAAGACGCCCGACTGGCTCGCGCTCGCGAAAGACCTCGCTTCCGCCGGCAAGGAGGTCGTGCTCGCCACGCAGGCGCTGATCGAGTCCGAAGCCGATCTGCGCACGCTGCGGCGCATCGCCGAGCAGGGCGACTTCATCGTCGAGGCGGGCGACTCGTCTGCGCTCAACGTCGTCGCCGACACCGGCGCGCGCTTCATGCTCGGCCCGCACATCAACGTGTACAGCCGCGCCGCGCTGGTCGAATACGCTCGATTGGGCGCGCTGCGATGGGTGCCGCCGGTGGAGCTGTCGATCGCCGCGATCGGCGACATCAACCGCGGCGGCGCGTTGCTGCCCACCGAGGTGTTCGCCTACGGCCGCATGCCGCTCGCCTTCTCGGCACGCTGCTTCACCGCGCGACACCACCGGCTGAGCAAGGACCAGTGCGAGTTCCGCTGCCGCGACGACGCCGATGGCCTGCTGCTGTCGACCTCCGACGGCACGCCCTTCCTGGTGCTCAACGGCATCCAGACGCAGTCGGCCGCGCAGCAATGCCTGATCGCCGAGCGCGAGGCGCTGGTCGGCGCCGGCGTCGAGCGCATCCGGCTGTCGCCCGCCTCGCAGCGTTTCGCCACCGTCATCGAATGCTTCGAGGGCGTGATGAACGGCGGCGAGAGTGTCGAAGCAGCCCTTTCCACGCTCGATGCATTGAGCCCGCTGGGCGGCCTCGCCGATGGATTTGCCCACGGCCGCCCCGGTCTCGAATGGAGCCACGCATGACGCTCACCGCACCCACCTTGTCCGAGGTCGCGGCGCGGCTGCGTCCGCTCGTGTCGCGCCTGCCGATGCAGCCGCCGGCGTATGCGCTGGCCGCAGCGCTCAACCGCTGGCTGCTGCCGCGCCTGCCGGCCGACTCGCGCGCCGCCTTGTCGAACCGCTGCGTCGAGGTCGCCGTGACCGACATCGGGCTCACGCTGCGCATGCAGCTCGACCAGCGCGGCTTCAGCCCGGCCCCGGCGAGCGCGCCGGTGGTGCTGCGCATCGCCGCCGCCGGCCCCGACTACTGGCGGCTGCTGCGCGGCCGCGACGACGCCGACCGCCTGTTCTTCGAACGTGCGCTGGTGATGGAAGGCGACACCGAGATGGGCCTGGTGCTCAAGAACACACTCGACGCGATTGGACCCCTGTGGAAATGAACCTGACCGAGCGCCTGCTGCAGGCGCTGGCCCGACGCGGCGCGACCGAAGTCTTCGGCATCCCCGGCGACTTCGCGCTGCCGCTGTTCCGCGAGATCGAGCGCAGCGGCCTGCTGCCGCTGTACACGCTGTCGCACGAGCCGGCCGTCGGCTTCGCCGCCGATGCCGCGTCGCGCGCTCGCGGCGGCCTGGGCGTGGCCGCGGTGACCTACGGCGCCGGCGCCTTCAACCTCGTCAACGCGGTGGCCGGCGCCTACGCCGAGCGCGTGCCGCTGGTGGTGCTGTCGGGTGCGCCCGCGGCACATGAAGCGGCCAGCGGTTTCCTGCTGCACCACCAAGTGAAGACGCTCGACTCGCAGTGGCGCGTGTTCGAGGAGCTGACTGTCGACCGCGCGCGGCTCGACGACATGCGCCAGGCGCCGCAGCAGATCGCGCGGGTGCTCGACACCGCCCTGCGCGAGTCGCGCCCCGTGTACCTCGAGATCCCGCGCGACATGCCGCAGCGGCGCTGCGAGGAGGTGCCGGACACGCCGGCGCCGCCCGTCGACGGCGAAGCGCTCGCCGCCTGCGCCGACGAGCTGCTCGAACGCCTGCGCCGCGCCAAGCGGCCGATGCTGATGGCCGGCGTGGAAGTGCGCCGATACGACCTCGAAGCCAAGGTGGCCGAGTTGGCGCGCCGGCTCGCGATCCCGGTCGTCACGAGCTTCATGGGCCGCGGGCTGCTCAGCAGTACCGATGTGCCCCTGCGCGGCACCTACCTCGGCCTCGCCGGCGACGCCGAACTGGCCGCCGACGTGGAAGGCTCCGACGGGCTGCTGCTGCTCGGCGTGATCGTTACTGACACGAACTTCGCAGTGTCGGCCAAGCGCATCGACCTGCGCTACGCCATCCAGGCACTGGCCGGTCAGGTCGTGATGGGCCACCACGTCTACCCCGAGTTGCCGCTGTCGTGCCTCATCGACGCGCTGCTCGACCGTGTGCCGCTGCCGGCCTCGCCGGCGGTGCGCGCGCCGGCGCCGCCTCGCTCCGAAGGCGCGGCGATCGACGACAGCGCACTGGTCCCGGCCGACATCGCCGACGCGGTGAATCGCCTGCTGCGCCGCCACGGCCAGATGCCGCTCGCCTGCGACGTGGGCGACTGCCTGTTCACCGCGATGGACATGGACCCGACCGCCTTGATTGCGCCGGGCTACTACGCGACCATGGGCTACGGCGTGCCGGCGGGTCTCGGCCTGCAGGCGGCCACCCGCGAGCGCCCGATCGTGCTGGTGGGCGACGGCGCCTTCCAGATGACCGGCTGGGAGCTCGGCAACGCCGGGCGCTTTGGCTGGGACCCGATCGTGCTGGTGTTCAACAACGCCAGCTGGGAAATGCTCAGGGCCTTCGAGCCGGACGCGCAGTTCAATGCGCTCGGCACCTGGGACTTCGCCTCGATGGCCGCCGGCATGGGCGGCGACGGCGTCGCGGTGCACACGCGCCGCGAACTCGCCGC
>CAJPFZ010000010.1 GCA_905339355.1 Burkholderiaceae bacterium | reverse complement strand
GGCGAGCGAGGCGCACTACGAGGCGCCGCAAGGGCCCACCGAGCAGGCGCTCGCCCAGCTGTGGGCCGAGGTGCTGCAGCTGCCGCGCGTGGGCCGCCACGACAACTTCTTCGAGCTCGGCGGGCACTCGCTGCTCGCCGTCAGCGTCATCGAGCGCATGCGCCGCCATGGCTTGCACGTCGACGTGCGCGCGCTCTTCGATTCGCCTTCGCTCGCCGCCCTCGCGGCGTCGGCCAGGACCGTCAAGGAGGTCGTGCTGTGATCGTTTCCGAACTTCTCTCCCGCCTCGAGGAGCAGGGCATCACGCTGTCGCTGGCCGATGCCGGCCTGGTGGCGCGCGGCGAGGACCGCGCGCTCGACGACCCCGAGCTGATCGAGGAGCTGCGCGCGCACAAGGCGGCGCTTGTCGAGCTGATCCGCAGTGGCAGCTATGCCCGACCGCAGGGCGGAGAGGTGCGCGTTCCGACGAACCTCATCGGCCCGGACTGCGAGCGCATCACGCCGCAATTGCTGCCACTGGTGACGCTGTCGCAGGCGGAGATCGACGGCATCGTCGCCGGCGTGCCGGGCGGCGCCCCCAACGTGCAGGACATCTACCCGCTCGCGCCGCTGCAGGAGGGCATCCTGTTCCACCACCTGATGGCAGACGCCGGCGACGCCTACCTCACGCCCGCGCTGCTCGCCTTCGACAGCCGCCAGCATCTCGATGGCTTCGTTCAGGCGCTGCAGACGGTGATCGACCGCCACGACATCCTGCGCACCGGCGTGTGCTGGGAAGGCCTCGCCGAACCGGTGCAGGTGGTCTGGCGACACGCCGAGCTGCAGCTGCAGCTGCATTCGTTCGACACCGACGACGACGTTGCGCAACAGCTGCGCGAGCGCTTCGACCCGCGCCACCACCGCATCGATGTGCGACGGGCGCCCCTGATGCGCGCGCATGCGGCCCACGACGCCGCGGGCAAGCGCTGGCTGCTGCTGCTGCTGAACCACCACCTGTGCGGCGACCACACCACGCAGGACGTGATGCTGCGCGAGATCCACGCGCAGCTCGCCGGCCGCGCGCACGAGCTGCCTGCGCCTCAGCCCTTCCGCAACTTCGTCGCCCAGGCCCGGCTCGGCCTGCCGGCGCAGGCGCACGAGCGCTTCTTCCGCGAGCTGTTGCACGACGTGCGCGAGCCGACGGCGCCGTTCGGCTTCCACGCCCTATCGCGCGATGCCGGCCATGCCTTGAGCGAGGCGCGCCAGCCCGTCGATCCGGCGCTGGCGCGCCGCCTGCGGGCACTGGCGCGCTCGCTGCGTCTGAGCGCGGCGAGCCTGTGCCACCTCGCGTGGGCGCAGGTCCTGGCGCGGGTGTCGGGCCGCGACGACGTGGTGTTCGGCACGCTGATGTTCGGCCGCATGCAAGGCGGCGACGGCGCCGACCAGGTGATGGGCCTGTTCATCAACACGCTGCCGGTGCGCCTGCACATCGACGGGCGCAGCGTGCGCGAGGCCGTGCGGCACACGCAGTCGCTGCTGGTGCAGCTGATGCGGCACGAACACGCGCCGCTGGCGTTGGCACAGCGCTGCAGCGGCGTGGCCGCGCCGGCGCCGCTCTTCACCGCGTTGCTCAACTATCGCCATTCGTCCATGGCGGCAGCAGCCACCGACCCCCTGGCTGACGCGGCATGGGCAGGCATCCGCCTGCTGGAGACTGGTGAGCGGACCGACTACCCGGTGGTGATGAACGTCGAGGACCTCGGCGAGCAACTGTGGCTCACGACGCAGGTGGCCGCGCCCATCGATGCGGCGCAGGTCGGCGCGATGATGGAAACGGCGCTCGCCGCTCTGGTGCACGCGCTGGAGCAGGCACCCGACACGCCGCTGCGCGAACTCGACGTGCTGCCCGAGCCGCTGCGCCGCCGGCTGCTGGGGTCACGCGACGCCGATGCCGACCTGCCGCCGGGCGGGGGTCTCGTTCACCGGCGCTTCGAGCGGCAGGCTGCGCGCCGGCCCGACGCGACCGCGCTGATCCAAGCGGGGCACGCGCTCAGCTACCGCGAACTAAATGCCCGGGCGAACCGGCTCGCGCGCCACCTGCGCGCGCTGGGCGTGCGTCCCGACGAGCGCGTGGCTCTGTGCATGGAGCGCAGCATCGAGCTGGTGGTGGCGATGCTCGCCGTACTCAAGGCGGGCGGCGCCTACATGCCGCTGGACGCGGGCTATCCCGCCGAACGGCTGGCTTACATGCTCGACGACGGCGCGCCCGTGGCCGTGCTCACGCACGCCGCGGCACGTGCCGCGCTCGGTGCGGCGCCGCGTGCGAGCCTGATCGACCTGGACGCCGATGCCGAGCGCTGGGCCGGCCTGCCCGCGCACGACCTGGACGCGGCCGAGTCGAACGTGCACGACGGCCATCTCGCCTACGTCATCTACACCTCGGGATCGACCGGCCGGCCGAAGGCGGCACAGGTGCTGCACCGGGGCTTGGGCAATCTGATCGACTGGTACGTCGACGACCTCGGGCTCGACCGCGGCGATGCGGTGCTGCTGCTCACCTCGCACAGCTTCGACCTGACGCAGAAGAACTTCTTCGGGCCCTTGTCGGTGGGCGGCGCGCTGCACCTGGCGGACGAGCCGTTCGACCCGCGAGCCATCGTCGCGCAAGTGCAGCGCGAAGGCATCACCCAGATCAACCTCGCGCCGAGTGCCTTCCATGCGCTGATCGACGCCAACGACGCGAACCAGCTCGCCGGGCTGCGCCGCGTGGTACTCGGCGGCGAACCGATCCAGCTGCACCGCCTGCGCGAGCTGCCGGCGCCGCGGCCGCAGTTCGTCAACAGCTACGGTCCCACCGAATGCAGCGACGTGGTCGGCTACCACTGCCTGGACCCGCTGCTCGACCCGGCCGCAGGCAGCGTGCCGCTCGGGCGCGCCATCCGCGGTTTGCGCCTCTATCTGCTGGACGACCGGCTGCGGCCGGTGCCGCCCGGCGTGCCGGGCGAGATCCACGTCGGCGGCGTGGGCGTGGGGCGCGGCTACCTGAACCGGCCGCAGCTCACCGCGGAGCGTTTCATCGACGATCCATTCAGCGGCGAGCCGGGCGCGCGCATGTACAGGACCGGCGACCTGGGGCGCTGGCTTCCCGGCGGCGACATCGAGTTCCTCGGCCGCAACGACTTCCAGGTGAAGATCCGCGGATTCCGCGTCGAACTGGGCGAGATCGAGCAGCGGCTGCTGCAGCATCCCGGCGTGCGCGAGGCGGTGGTGCTGGCCCAACCCTTCGGCGGCGACCAGCGGCTGGTGGCCTATTGCGTGCCGCACGCGGCCGCTCCGGCGGCGGACGAGTTGCGATCCCACGCGGCGGCGACGCTGCCCCAGCACATGGTGCCGGCGGCCTATGTGATGCTACAGGCCCTGCCGCTCAACCCCAACGGCAAGCTCGACCGCGCCGCGCTGCCCGAGCCCGACGCGCAGGCGGTGGTGTCGCGCGGCCACGAGCCGCCGCGCGACGGCGTCGAAGCTGCGCTCGCGGCCATCTGGTGCGAGGTGCTTGGCCTGCCCGGCGTCGGCCGGCACGACGACTTCTTCGAACTCGGCGGCCACTCGCTGCTCGCGGTGCGCATGATCGAGCGCATGCGCCGCGCCGGATTGCATGCCGACGTTCGCACGCTGTTCGCCACGCCGACGCTGGCCGCGCTCGCGCGGGCGGTCGATGCGCCAACGCGGGTCACGTTCGCGGTGCCTGCCAACGGCATTCCCGCCGGCAGCGACACCATCACGCCGGAGATGCTGACGCTGCTTCAGCTGTCGCAGGACGAGATCCATCGCGTGCTCGCGTGCGTGCCGGGTGGCGCGTCCAACGTGCAGGACATCTATCCGCTCGCGCCCTTGCAGGAAGGCATCCTGTTCCACCACCTGATGGAGCGAAGCGGCGACGTGTACCTGACGCCTGCGCTGTTCGCGTTCGACACGCGGCAGCGCCTGGACGGTTTCCTCGCGGCCATGCAGGCCGTGGTCGATCGGCACGACGTGCTGCGCACGGCGGTGTTGTGGGAGGGCCTGCGCGAGCCGCTGCAGGTGGTGTGGCGGCACGCGCCGCTCGCGGTGCAGGAGGTGGCCCTCGACGCCACCGGCGACGCGGCGCAGCAGCTGCGCGAGCAGCACGACCCGCGGCGTTTCCGCATCGACGTGCGCAGCGCGCCGCTGATCCGCGTCTTCATCGCCCACGACGCGGCGCGCGGCCGCTGGCTGGCACTGCAGCTGTTCCACCACCTCGCCAGCGACCACACGACGCTCGAGCTGATGCAGCGTGAGATCGAGGCCCACCTGACCGGTCGCGCGCAGACGCTGCCGCCACCGCTGCCGTTCCGCGACTTCGTCGCCCATGCCCGGCACGGTGTGGCGAGCGGCGAACACGAAGCCTTCTTCCGCACCATGCTCGCCGACGTGGACGAGCCCACATTGCCGTACGGCCTGCGCGACGTGCGCGGGGACGGCTCGGACATCGTCGAGCTGAAACAGCCGGTGGACCCGGCCCTGTCGCGACGGCTGCGCGACTGCGCGCGCTCGCTCGGCGTCAGTGCGGCGAGCATCCACCACCTCGCCTGGAGCCTGGTGCTCGCGCGGCTCGCCTGCCGCGACGACGTGGTGTTCGGCACGCTGCTGATCGGCCGCATGCAGGGCGGCCGCGGCGCCGACGAGGTGATGGGCCTGTTTCTCAACACGCTGCCGCTGCGTGTGCGCCTGCACGGACAGGGCGTGCGCGCCGGCGTGCGCGCGATGCACGACAGCCTCACCGGGCTGCTGCGTCACGAACACGCGCCGCTCGCGCTGGCACAGCGCTGCAGCGGCGTGGCCGCACCGCAGCCGCTGTTCAACGCGCTGCTCAACTACCGCCACAGCGCCGTGCCCGACGGCGCCGCGCTGGACGACACGCTGAAGGCCTGGGAAGGCATCGAGTTCGTCGGCGGCGAGGAGCGCACCAACTACCCGCTGGGGCTGTGTGTCGACGACTGCGGCGACGACTTCGGCCTGACCGCGCAGGTGCACCACAGCGTCGACGCGGCGCTGCTGTGCGAGCTGATGCAGGCGGCGCTCGCGCGCCTGGTCGACGCGCTGGAGCGCGCGCCCGCGACCCCGCTGTGCAGCCTGGAGCTGCTGCCGCCGGCGCGCCGCGCGGCACTGCTGGCGCTGGGGACCGGCCCCGCCGCATCGGGCTGGGGCGAGCGCTGCCTGCACGAGCTGGTGCAGGCGCAGGCCGAGCGCACGCCGGATGCGGTCGCGCTGGTGCAGGACGATCGCGAGCTGCGTTATGGCGAGCTCAACACCCGCGCCAACCGCCTCGCGCGCCACCTGCGCAGCCTCGGCGTGCGGCCCGAGCAGCGGGTGGCCGTTTGCATGCAGCGCAGCCCCGACATGGTGATCGCGCTGCTCGCGGTGTTGAAGGCGGGCGGCGCCTATGTGCCGCTCGATGCCGAGCAGCCCGCGGCCCGGCTGGCCGCGCTGTGCGACGACGCGGCACCCCTCGTGGTGCTGACCCACGCCGAGGCGGCCGATGCGGCGCGTGCCGCCGCAGGAGCGCGCCAGGTGATCGACGTGCAGGCGGACGAGGCGCGCTGGCGCGAGTGTCCCGCGCACGACCTCGGACGCGACGAGAGCGGTGTCACGCCATCGAGTGCCGCCTATGTCGTCTACACCTCCGGGTCGACCGGCCAGCCCAAGGGCGTGCTGGTCGAACACCGGCAGCTGTGCAACGAGGTCGCTGTGCTGCGCGAGCAGCATGCCCTGGGCGAGCACGACCGACTCCTGCAGTTCGTCTCGGTGGCGTTCGACGTCTGCGCCGAAGAGGTGTTCACGAGCCTGGCAAGCGGCGCGACGCTGGTGCTGCGCACGCTGAAGTGGCTGGGGACGGCGGGGAGCTTCTGGTCGCTGTGCGAGAGCCAGCGCATCAGCGCGATGAACCTGCCGGCGCAGTTCTGGGAACAGCTGGTGCTGCAGGCGCCGCAGGCGGCCATCCCGGCCAGCCTGAAGCGCATCGTCGTCGGCGGCGAGGCGATGAGCGCGCCGGCGCTGCGGGCCTGGTTCGCTCGGCCCGGCCACCGGCCGCGCCTGTTCAATGCCTACGGTCCGAGCGAAACCGCGGTGTGCGTCACGCTGCACGAGTGCAGCGACGCGGCGCCGCCGCCGATCGGCCGGCCGCTCGCCAACCTGCGGCTTTACGTGCTCGACGCCGAAGGGCGGCTGGTGCCGCCGGGCGTTGCCGGCGAGCTGTGCATCGGCGGTGCGCAGGTGGCTCGCGGCTACCTGCAGCGGCCCGAACTGACGGCCCAGCGCTTCGTCGGCGACCCGTTCGCCGAGGCCGGCGCGCGCATGTACCGCAGCGGCGATCTCGCGCGCTGGCGCGCCGACGGC
>CAJPFZ010000009.1 GCA_905339355.1 Burkholderiaceae bacterium | reverse complement strand
CCCATGTCCTTCTTCCGCACGCTGCTTCGCAGGCCCTCCATGCGCCTGTACCTGCTCGGTCACATGCTGATCCTCGTCGGCGCCGCACTGATGGAGCTGACTCAGTCGATGCTGCCGATGGCGCTGGCCGCCTCCGCGGCGTTGATGCTGATGGTGCCCTTGCTGCGCCAACTGGGCGCCCGATTTTCGGCGGCGCGGCGACGCGATTCGGATCGGCGTTGAGCCTCTCGCGATGTAGTGCGTTGCGACTACGGAGAACTCCGAAGAAATCGAAGCGCGCTCGTCGCACGTTCAACACTTCTTCGCTCGATCAACGGTTCCGGCTTCCTCGGCTGCAGCCGCGTAATCAGCCGGTAACCCTGCCAGGTACCGGCCCGCAAACCGGTTGACGGCAAGCCGCGGTGGCCGCGACACTTTGTGCCCCGACCACGGCGAATCGCACTTCGTCCGCCTTCTGTGGTCCCATTTCTTCTCGCGCCCGCGCACACACCCATGAAGTTTCCCCGCAGCAGCGGAATCTTGCTGCATCCCACCTCCCTGCCCGGCCCCCACGGTTCGGGCGACCTCGGGCCCGATGCCTATCGATTTGTCGACTGGCTCGCCGGCGCCGGCCAGCGCCTGTGGCAACTGCTTCCGCTGGGCGGCATCGGACCCGGCAACTCACCCTACATGAGCAGTTCGGCGTTTGCCGGCAATGTGCTGCTGATCGACCTGGACGATCTGGCCGAGCGCGGTTGGCTGGATCGTTCGGAACTCACCCCCATCACGAGCCCGCAGAACTCGCGTGTCGACTTCGCCGGCATGGTGCCGTATCGCATGAAGCACCTGGCGCGCGCTGCAGCCCGTTTCGCCGCGGGCTCGGGCAAGGGCGACCGCGCCGACCACGACCGCTTCTGCACGGAGCACGCGAGCTGGCTCGACGACTACGCTCTCTTCATGGCGCTCGCCGATCACCATGACGGGCGTGACTGGAGCGATTGGCACCCCGCGCTGGCGCGGCGCGAGCCTGCAGCGCTGACGGCGGCCCGCCGCGAATACGCCGAGCGCATTGCCTTCTGGAAGTTCTGCCAGTGGCGCTTCTTCAGCCAGTGGTCGCGGCTAAAGCTCTACGCCAACCAGCACGGCGTGCAGATCGTCGGCGACGCGCCGATCTTCATCGCCTATCAGAGTGCCGAGGTGTGGGCGCGGCCGGAACTCTTCCAGCTCGATGCACGCGGAAAACCGACCGTGGTGGCGGGCGTGCCGCCGGACTTCTTCAGCAGCACCGGGCAGCGCTGGGGCAACCCGCTGTACCGCTGGGCGGCGCATGCCGACGACGGCTACCGCTGGTGGATCGAGCGCGTGCGGCGCACCTTCGAGCTGGTGGACATCGTTCGCATCGACCACTTCCGCGGCTTCGCGGGCTGCTGGGAGATCCCCGCCGACGAACCGACGGCCGAGGGCGGTCGATGGGCACCGGGTCCGGGCGAGGCGCTGTTCCATGCGCTGCACGCCGCCATCGGTGCGATGCCGATCATTGCCGAGGACCTTGGCGTCATCACGCCGGACGTCGAAGCGCTGCGCAAGCAGTTCGGCTTCCCGGGCATGCGCATCCTGCAATTCGCGTTCGAAGCCGGCAGCGGCAACCACTTCCTGCCGCACAACCACGAACAGGACACCGTCGTCTACACCGGCACCCACGACAACGACACGACCCGGGGCTGGTGGGAGAAGGCCTCGGCGCATGAACGCAGGCATGTCTGCGACTACCTCGCCACCGACGGGCGCGAGATTCATTGGGACCTGATCCGGGCCGCCTGCGCGAGCGTCGGCGACATGGCGATCCACCCGATGCAGGACGTGCTGGGCCTCGGCGGCGAGCACCGCATGAATCTTCCGGGCAAGAGCGACGGCTACTGGGAGTGGCGCTTCAGCTGGGACCAGCTGAAGCCGGAGCAGGCGCAGCGCTTGCAGCACCTGTGCACGATCTATCGCCGCGACGGCACGGCACCCGAACGCGGCTGAACGGCGTCGGGTGCCGGGTGCCACGCGGCATCCACAAGCGCAAACGCCCCGCCGTGCGGGGCGTTTGTCCGTTCCGATCCTGCCTCAGGCGGTGGCCGGTTCCGCCTTGGGCTTGTCGCTCTTCTTGACCGGCTGGATGTCGAGCAAGGGCTTCTCGTCCTCGCCCAGGTCCACCGTAAGCCGGCCACCGTCGACCAGCCGGCCGAAGAGCAGCTCGTCGGCCAGGGCGCGGCGGATGGTGTCCTGGATCAGGCGCTGCATCGGGCGGGCACCCATCAGCGGATCGAAGCCCTTCTTCGCCAGGTACTTGCGCAGCGCGTCGGTGAAGGTCACCTCGACCTTCTTCTCTGCCAGCTGGCTTTCCAGCTGCAGCAAGAACTTGTCGACCACGCGCAGGATGATCTCCTCGTCGAGCGCGCGGAAGCTCACCACTGCGTCGAGGCGGTTGCGGAACTCCGGCGTGAACAGGCGCTTGATGTCGGCCATCTCGTCGCCCTGCTCGCGGGCATTGGTGAAGCCGATCGTCGCCTTGTTCATCGTCTCGGCGCCCGCGTTGGTTGTCATCACGATGATCACGTTGCGGAAGTCCGCCTTGCGCCCGTTGTTGTCGGTCAACGTGCCGTGGTCCATGACCTGCAGCAGCACGTTGAAGACGTCCGGGTGCGCCTTCTCGATCTCGTCGAGCAGCAGCACGGCGTGCGGCTTCTTCGTGATCGCCTCGGTCAGCAGCCCGCCCTGGTCGAAGCCGACATACCC
>CAJPFZ010000008.1 GCA_905339355.1 Burkholderiaceae bacterium | reverse complement strand
ATCGGCGACGTGCTGCGCATGGAGATCGACGAGGCGGTCGAGTTCTTCGCCTCGATGCCGGCGATCTCGTATCCGCTGAAGCTGCTGCGCGACGTGGGACTCGGCTATCTCACGCTCGGGCAGCCCTCGCCGACGCTGTCCGGCGGCGAGGCGCAGCGCATCAAGCTGGTGACCGAACTGACCAAGGTGCGAGACGACGTGACCCGCCGCGGCAACAAGGCGCCGCACACGCTGTACGTGCTCGACGAGCCGACGGTGGGCCTGCACATGGCCGATGTCGACAAGCTGGTTCGCGTGCTGCACCGGCTGGTGGACGGCGGTCACAGCGTGGTCGTGATCGAACACGATCTCGACGTGATCGCCGAGGCGGACTGGGTCATCGACCTGGGCCCGGAGGGCGGCGTGCGCGGCGGCGGCGTGGTGGCCGAGACGACGCCGGAGGGTTTGATCGGATGCGCGGCCAGCCATACCGGGGCAGCATTGAAGCCGGTCCTGGCACGCACGGGCACGTAGTTCAAGGTGCGTGCCGGAGGGAGAGTTCCGACATGCACCTCAACACATCCAGCACCCACTCGCACAACCCGGCGCGGCCGGACAAGATCGTCACCGCCGCCGAGGCGGTGCGGTTGATTCACGACGGCGACACCGTCGCCACCGGCGGCTTCGTCGGCATCGGCTTCGCCGAAGGCATCGCGATCGCGCTCGAAGACCGCTTCCTCGCCACCGAAGCCGAGAGCGGCACCGGCGCGCCGCGCGACCTGACGCTGGTCTATGCAGCCGGCCAAGGCGACGGCAAGACCCGCGGCTTGAACCACTTCGGCCATGCAGGCCTCGTCAAGCGCGTGATCGGCGGGCACTGGGGGCTGGTGCCGGCGCTGCAGGCGCTGGCCGTGAAGAACGAGATCGAGGCCTACAACCTGCCGCAGGGCGTGATCGCGCACTTGTTCCGCGACATCGCCGCCGGCAAGCCTGGCACGTTGAGCCGCGTGGGGCTCGGCACCTTCGTCGACCCGCGGCACGGCGGCGGCAAGGTCAACGCGCGCACGACGCAGGAGCTGGTGCGCCTGATGGAGATCGACGGCGAGGAGGCGCTCTTCTACAAGGCCTTCCCGATCCAGGTCGGCATCATCCGCGCGACCACCGCCGACCCCGACGGCAACCTGACGATGGAGCGCGAGGCGCTGACGCTGGAGGCGCTGGCCATCGCGATGGCCGCGCACAACAGCGGCGGCATCGTCATCGCGCAGGTGGAGCGAATCGCGGAGCGCGGCTCGCTCAATCCGCGCCAGGTGAAGATTCCCGGTGTGCTGGTCGACTGCGTGGTGGTGGCCGAGAAGCCCGAGCACCACATGCAGACCTTCGTCACGCAGTACAGCGCGGCGTTCGCCGGCGAGATCCGCGTGCCGATGAACACGCTGCCGGCCATGCCGCTGTCGGAGCGCAAGGTCATCGCACGGCGCGCCGCGCTTGAGCTGCACCGCAACGACGTCGTCAACCTCGGCATCGGCATGCCCGAAGGCGTGGCGGACGTGGCGGCCGAAGAGAAGATCATCGACTTGCTGACATTGACCGCCGAGCCCGGCGTGATCGGCGGGATTCCGGCCAGCGGCCTGAACTTCGGCGCCGCGATCAACACCCAGGCCATCATCGACCAGCCCAGCCAGTTCGATTTCTACGACGGCGGCGGCCTCGACGTCGCGGTGCTCGGTCTGGCGCAGGTCGACCAGCACGGCAACCTCAACGTCAGCCGGTTCGGGCCGCGGCTGGCCGGCGCCGGCGGATTCATCAACATCAGCCAGAACGCCAAGGAGGTCGTCTTCGTCGGCACCTTCACCGCCTGCGACCTCGACGTGCGCATCGAAGACGGCAAGGTCCACGTGGCGAGCGAAGGCACGATGCGCAAGTTCGTGCGCGAGGTCGAGCACCGCACCTTCAGCGGCGAGATGGCGCGCAAGCGCGGACAGCGTGTGCTCTACGTGACCGAGCGCTGTGTGTTCCGGCTGGCCGATGCGGGCCTCGAGCTGACCGAGATCGCGCCCGGCATCGACCTCGATCGCCACATCCTGCAGCTGATGGACTTCACGCCGGCGATCAGCCCGCAGCTCAAGCTGATGGACGAGAGCCTGTTCACCGAGGCGGCGATGGACCTTCGCGAGCGCATGTTGGCCCTGCCGCTCGCCCAGCGGATCGAACTCGACGCGCAGGGCAAGGTGCTGTTCATCAACTTCGAGGGCCTGGCGGTCGACAGCCTGCAAGACATCGACGAGATCGAGACCGAGGTCACGCAGCGCGTCGCGCCGCTCAACGAGCGGGTGCAGGTGGTCGTCAACTACGACCATTTCAGCATCCGGCCCGACCTGATGGACGCCTACAGCGCGATGGTCAAGCGGCTGAGCGAGCGCTACTACGACCGCGTCACGCGCTATGCCGCCAGCGGTTTCGTGAAAGCCCGGCTGTAGGGCGTACGGTGTGTCCGAATGCGGGAGGGACGCCGGGATTTCATTCCTGCGACGACGACCGCACGCGGTTGCGCCCCGCGTGCTTCGCGTCGTAGAGGGCGGTGTCGGCGCGTTCGATCAGGCCGGAAGGAACGTCGCCGGGCCGCGCAGGCGACAGGCCGATGCTGATGCTGACACGCAACCCGGGCGCCAGCGCCTCCCACAGGTGGCCTTCGACTGCGGCGCGGAGGCGCTCGCAGACCTCCTGAGCGGTGGCTGATGAGGTGTCGGCGAAGACGAACAGGAACTCCTCGCCGCCCATGCGGGCCACGAGGTCGCCGGGGCGCGTCTTGACGCGGAAGATCTGCGCCACCGTGCGCAGCACGCTGTCGCCGATGCCGTGGCCGAAGCGGTCGTTGACGGCCTTGAAGTGGTCGAGATCGGCCAACGCCAGCGCGAGCGGCGCGCCGGACTCGTGCGC
>CAJPFZ010000007.1 GCA_905339355.1 Burkholderiaceae bacterium | reverse complement strand
CGCGGGCCTGCGCATCATGGAGGGCCTGCGCCTGCGCGTGAAGGACGTGGAGTTTTCGCGCAGGGAGATCCTGGTGCGCGACGGCAAGGGCTTCAAGGATCGCGTCACCATGCTGCCGGCGGCGCTGGCGGCGCCGCTCGTGGAGCATCTCGAGCGGGTGAAGGCGCTGCACGGGCGGGATCTGGCCGCCGGGCGCGGCGCGGTGTACCTGCCCTATGCGCTGGAGCGCAAGTATCCGGGCGCGGCGCGCGACTGGGCCTGGCAGTACGTGTTTCCCTCGGCGAATCTCTCGGCGGACCCCCGCACGGGCATCGAGCGGCGCCACCACCTGCAGGACCAGGCGGTGCAGCGCGCCATGCGCCAGGCGGTGCGCGACGCCGGCGTCAATAAGCCGGCGACGCCGCACACGCTGCGCCACTCCTTCGCCACCCACCTGCTGGAAGGCGGCTACGACATCCGCACCGTGCAGGAACTGCTCGGCCACGCCGACGTGTCGACGACGATGATCTACACCCACGTGCTGAACAAGGGCGGCCGCGGCGTGACGAGCCCGCTCGACCGGGTTTGAGTGCTTCAGGCCCGAGACAAGGCGCGATGGCCTTGCGCTGATGCGCCGGTCCACGGCTCGATCTTCATTAGCTTGGCGCCAAGGGCGCGTGCCGCGACTTCCGTGTCATGGGCTGCCTGGGCGCGCAGCCAGTAGCCGTTGGACAGGCCGAAAAAGCGGCACAGGCGCAGATCGGTATCGGCGGTAACGCTGCGCCGGCCGGCGACGATTTCGCCGATGCGCTGCGCCGGCACGCCGATTTCCTTGGCGAGGCGGTACTGGCTGATGCCCATAGGCTTGAGAAATTCCTCCAGCAAGAGCTCGCCGGGCGTGATGGGTTTCAATTTGCGCATGGTGATGTTCCTTGCTCCTTAATGATAGTCCACGATCTCGACATCCTCGGCGCCTGTACCCGCCCAGCGGAAGCACACGCGGAACTGTTCATTCACGCGGATGCTGTGCTGGCCGGCCCGATCGCCTTTCAGCGCTTCCAGGCGATTGCCGGGCGGCACGCGCAGGTCATCCAGCCGTTCCGCGATCTCCAGCTGCCTCAGCTTGCGCCGCGCCACGGCCGCGATGTTCGCAAATCGCTTGACCGGCATGCCCCCTGCAAGGGCTTGCGTGTCGGCGCACTTGAAGGATTTGATCACGCGCCGATAGTAACGCCATACGTGATTAACGTCAAGCGTGACTAGGGTATTGCGGGGATATGGCCGGCATTGCCATTGCGGCGTTATGGCGGGAAGATGGCGGCGTCGGAGGAGACATCATGAAAAAACTGGTTCTGTCCTTGGCATTGGTTCTGCTCGCCGGCGCTGCCTACGCCCAGCAGCAGCTCGAAATCATCAACCTGAAGAGCCGCACGGCGGACCAGGTGCTGCCGCAGCTGCGGCCCTTCGTCGAGCCGGGCGGCACGCTCTCGGGCATGAACAACCAGATCTTCATCCGCGCGTCCGATGCCAACCGGCGCCAGATCAAGGAGCTGCTCGCCGCCATCGACCGGCCGCCGCGGCGGCTGCTGATCTCGGTGCGGCAGGATGCCGACAGCACGGCGACGGCGCGCGGCGGCGAGGTGTCGGGGCGGGTGACTTCGGGCGATGTCCGCGTCGAAAGCCGCCGCACGGTGGTCGGCGGCGCGGGCGTGGAGGTGCGCCGCGGCGGCGACGTGGTGCGCGGCCAGGTCTACGATGCGCGCAGCGCCGGCAGCGAGCGCGTCGCGCAGCAGGTGCAGGTGGTGGAAGGCGGCAAGGCCTGGATCAACGTCGGCACCTCGGTGCCGGTGCCGCTGCGCCAGGTGGTGATGTCGCCGGGCGGCGCCGTCGTCTCCGACAC
>CAJPFZ010000006.1 GCA_905339355.1 Burkholderiaceae bacterium | reverse complement strand
GACGGTAAACCTGGCAAAGCCGGTCAAGCACCTCCTGGAGATCCTCGCCCGGGACTTCGGCCTCGACAACCTCGCCGCCGCCGTCACAAAGCCCCTCTCGGGTCTCAAGGTCGCCTGCTACTACGGCTGCCTCCTGACCCGTCCCCCCGAGGTTCCGCAGCTGGACTGCGTGGAGGCCCCCACCATCATGGAGCGGGTCATCGGGGCCGCCGGGGCCGAAACCGTCGGCTGGAGCCACCGGATGGAGTGCTGCGGCGCCAACTTCACCCTCTCGCGGCCGGGCGTGGTCCTGAAGCTCTCCGGCGACATCCTCTCCTCCGCCAAGGCCGCCGGCGCCGACTGCCTCATGGTCGCCTGTCCCCTGTGCCACGGCAACCTGGACATCCGCCAGAAAGAGATCGAAGAGGCCACCGGCGAGCGCTTCGGCATGCCGGTCTTCTACATGACGCAACTGCTGGCCCTGGCCGTGGGGGTATCGTCCAAAAAGCTCGGCTTTGAGAGCATGATCGTCAGCCCGCTGCCGCTGCTGCGGGAGAAGCAACTGCTGTAATAACACGGAGAGACGGAGAACACGGAGAAAACCGACCTCTTTGAACCAAAGCGAGAGACGCAAATAAAACCATCGAGTTTCATGGTGTTACGGGGTAACCCCTTAAGTAAGTAGTTGGTTTTGTCTTTCTCCGTGCACTCCGTATCTCCGTGTTATTCAGATGGTTAGAATGTAAAGAGGATTTGCATGTCCCGAATCGGCGTCTTTGTCTGCCACTGCGGCGAGAACATCTCGAGAACCGTTGACGTGGAAAAGGTCGCGGCCGAGGCCGCCCGGATTCCCGGGGTGGCCTATGCCACCGACTACAAGTACATGTGCTCCGACCCCGGCCAGAGCCTCCTGAAAAAGGCGGTTTCCGAGCACAACCTCGACGGCATCGTCGTGGCCGCCTGCTCTCCGCGCATGCACGAAAAGACCTTCCGCACCGCCGCCAAGAGCGCGGGCCTCAACCCCTTTCTCTGCGAGATGGCCAACATCCGGGAGCACTGCTCCTGGGTCCATGAGGACCGGGAAGAGGCCACGGAGAAGGCGAGTGCCATCGTCGCGATGATAGTGGCCCGGGTAAAGAAGGACAAGAAACTCGTCCCCATCACCGTCCCCGTCACGAAGAGAGCACTTGTGATCGGCGGCGGCATTGCCGGCATCCAGGCAGCCCTGGACATCGCCGACGCCGGCCACCAGGTGGTGTTAGTTGAGCGGGAGCCCTCCATCGGCGGGCACATGGCGCAGCTCTCCGAGACCTTCCCGACCCTGGACTGCTCCCAGTGCATCATGACCCCCAAGATGGTGGACGCGGCCAACCACCCCAACATCACCCTCCACACCTATAGCGAGATCGAGAGCGTCGACGGCTACATCGGCAACTTCCAGATCACCGTCCGCAAGAAAGCCCGAAGCGTCATCGAGGAGAAGTGCACCGGCTGCGGCGTCTGCTCCGCCAAGTGCCCCCAGAAAAAGATCCCCAACACCTTCGACAAGAACCTGGGGATGCGCCCCGCCATCTACGTGCCGTTCCCCCAGGCGGTCCCCAACACCCCGGTCATCGACCGGGAGCACTGCACCAAATTCATCAATGGCAAATGCGGCGTCTGCCAGAAGGTCTGCGGCCCCGGCGCCATCGACTACGGGCAAGAGGACCAGCTGATCACCGAGCCCGTCGGCGCCATCGTCGTCGCCACCGGCTTCGAGCTCTACAGCATCAGCGAAAAGCCCAAGGGTTCCCCCATCAAGGGATACGGCGAGTTCGGCCACGGCACCATCCCCGACGTCATCGACGGCCTCACCTTCGAGCGGCTGGCAAGCGCCAGCGGCCCCACCGGCGGGAAGATCGTCCGCCCCTCCGACGGCAAAGAGCCCAAGCAGGTGGTTTTTGTCCAGTGCGTGGGCAGCCGGGCGCGGGAGAAGGGGATCAGCTACTGCTCCAAGATCTGCTGCATGTACACCGCCAAGCACACCATGCTCTACAAGCACAAGGTCCACGACGGCCAGGCCTACGTCTTCTTCATGGACGCCCGCACGCCGGGCAAGAGCTACGACGAGTTCTGGCGCCGGGC
>CAJPFZ010000005.1 GCA_905339355.1 Burkholderiaceae bacterium | reverse complement strand
GCCAGCCGGACGATGTCGGTCAGGTAATACTCGCCCTGGGCGTTGTCGTTGCCCAGTGCCGGCAGCCAGCGATTCAGCGCCGCGGTCGGTGCGGCGATGAAGCCGGTGTTGATCTCGCCGATGGTGCGTTCGTCTTCCGAGGCATCGCGCTCCTCGACGATGCGCAGGATCCTGCCGTCGTCGTCGCGCACGATGCGGCCGTAGCCGGCCGGGTCCTCCAGGTCCTCGGTCAGCACGCCGAGGCCGCGGCCGGCCGCTTCGATCAGGCGCGTCAGGGTGGCGGCACCGATCAGGGGCACGTCGCCGTAGAGGACCAGGGTGGGCGCGGCGGGATCGAGAAAAGTCAGTGTCTGCAGGACGGCGTGGCCGGTGCCGAGCTGGGGTTCCTGCCGGACCCAGATGATATCCGCGGCATCGAGGGCTTCACGCACCGCCTCGCCGCCGTGGCCGTAGACGACGCAGATTTTCTTCGCGTCGAGCTCGCGCGCCGTATCGAGGACGTGCGCCAGCAGGGGCCGTCCGCCCAGGCGGTGCAGCACCTTGGGCAGGTCGGAGCGCATGCGCTTGCCCTGGCCGGCGGCCAATATGACGACATTCAGCATAGGGCGTATTAAACCACGGCGATCACGGCGACACGGCGTTTTCCATTTCGACTCCGCCGTGTCGCCGTGATCGCCGTGGCGAACATCAGCGCGGCAGGGTCGAGCTGCCCATCAGGAATTCGTCGACCGCGCGGGCGCACTGCCGGCCCTCGCGGATCGCCCAGACAACCAGCGACTGGCCGCGGCGCATGTCGCCGGCAGCGAAGACCTTGTCGGCGTTCGTCCGGTAGCAGCCCTCGCCATCGGTCCCAGCCTTCGCATTGCCGCGGGCGTCCTTGTCGACGCCGAAGGCATCGAGCACGCCGCCCACGGGCGAGACAAAGCCCATGGCGAGAAAAACCAAATCGGCCTTGACGATGAATTCGCTGCCGGGAATCTCGGCCATCCTGCCGTCCTTCCATTCGAGGCGGACGACCTTGAGCGCTTTCAGCTTTCCCTTCTCGCCAATGAATTCCTTGGTGGCGACGGACCAGTCGCGGCTGCAGCCTTCCTCGTGGGAAGAGGAGGTGCGCAGCTTCATCGGCCAGTA
>CAJPFZ010000004.1 GCA_905339355.1 Burkholderiaceae bacterium | reverse complement strand
ATGCAACTGCAACTGCTGATTGACCAAGCCACGCGATACCCATGGGCACTGAGAGCCCAACAGCCAGTACCAGCGGAAACATGGTGTGCGCGATGGTGAAGAAAAGCATTTGGGAACCGCGCAGGGTAAGACCGTACATCTCGAAGGCAGCCCAAAGCCCGCCTGGCAATGCAAGGAACGCTGACCAACGGTACAGAAAGCGGGAGAGTGTCGTTTCGGGCATGCGATGCCTAAGGATGCGCTGAAGAAGCGCCCGAATTTTGGTTTGCACGACAGCTGAGCGGCTCAGATGAAGGATCGAGGGCGCAATTCAGCTCATTTCGAGACTCCGCGAGCCTCGGGGAGGGGCTTTTCGCCCCGCATTGCGCCCTCATGGGCGCACCTGTGCCAACAACTGCTGGCGGCCGAGGTAGATGTTGGCCAGTCCGAGGGCGACGAACGCGCGCGTGGCGTTCTTGGCAAGGCCTCTGTAGCGCGCCTTGTTGAAGCCCCACAGCCGCTTGACCACACCGAACACGTGCTCCACGCGCGCTCGGATGCGGGACTTGTTGCGGTTCTTCATACGCGTGGCCTCGTCGACCTCGCCGCGGTGGTTGCGCACCCGCGCATTGGTGAAGTCCTTGGCCAGCGGCGCCTTGCTGGCGATCAGTTCCTTCTGGCTGGCGTACTGGTTGTCGCCGTACACCCGCCGCTCGCCTCCATGAAGCAGATCGGGCAGCGGGTGTTTGTCGTGCACGTTGGCCGCCGTCACCACGGCGCTGTGCGTCAGGCCGCTCTGGCTGTCTACCCCGATGTGCAGCTTCATTCCGAAGTGCCACTGGTTGCCCTTCTTGGTCTGGTGCATCTCGGGATCGCGCTTTTGATCGACGTTCTTCGTCGAGCTGGGTGCAGCGATGATGGTGGCGTCCACGATGGTGCCGGTCTTGAGCTTGAAGCCGCTGGCCTGCAGCACCTCGCCTACCTTGGCGAACAGCTGCTCACCGAGCTTGTGCTCGTTCAGCAGCCGCCGGAACTTCAACATCGTGGTGGCGTCGGGCACCGGCTCGTGCCCCAGGTCGATGCCCACGAAGCGGCGCAAGCTCTCGCTGTCATACAGCGCTTCCTCGCAGGCTTGGTCGGCCAGGTTGAACCAGTGTTGCAAGAAGTGGATGCGCAGCATGCGCTCCAGGCCGATCGGCGGGCGTCCGCCCACGCCCTTGGGGTAGTGCGGCTCGATCACCGAGCACAGCGCCTCCCACGGCACGATCTCCTCCATCGTTCGCAAGAACTCGTCGCGCCGCGTCGGCTTGCGGTACCGCTCGAATCCCGCACCTTGATCGGCCGCTATCGCAAGGGTCTTCTGCTTCATCGCTCCTCAACGCTCCGCGTGCAATAGTCGTGGACCTTTTTCAGCGAATCCCTA
>CAJPFZ010000003.1 GCA_905339355.1 Burkholderiaceae bacterium | reverse complement strand
ACGAGGAACAGGTCGTCTTCGCGACGCGTGACCATCAGGTCGTCGAGGATGCCGCCGCTCGAATTGGTGAACATCGCATAGCGCTGCTTGCCGACGGCCAGGTCGACCACGTCGACCGGCACCAGCGACTCCAGCGCGCGGGCGGCATCGTCGCCGACCAGGCGCAGCTGGCCCATGTGCGAAACGTCGAACAGCGCCGCCGATTCGCGGCAGTGCCGGTGCTCGGCAATGATGCCGCCGGGGTAGTTCACCGGCATGTCGTAGCCGGCAAACGGGACCATCTTGGCGCCGAGTTCGAGGTGCAGCGCGTAGAGCGGGGTCTTGAGCAGTTCAGTGGCGGACATGGTTCACTCCGAGGGCATTCTTGGACGACGCATTCAGCATACGTCGGGATGCCCTCTCTGTCCGCTTTACCTGAGAGATTGGCGACTGCCGGATATCGGACGGCCGCTTGCCCCTTCGGTGGATCCACTCGGGGTGGACCTCTCTCCAGCGAGGAACGCCTTGCGTTGATTCAAGGCGCTTGCCAGTCCTTTTGCCTGAGCGTTCGGGCGTCGCGAAACTCGTGTCGGCCCTGCGCCTTCGGCGGCTTCAGATGAAGCTCTCTCCTGGCGGCAGCAGTGTAGCAGCGGACCGACGCGCTGGAGCCGCCGGTGGCCGCCGCGCGAGGCTACATGCCGGCGTAGTTCGGGCCGCCACCGCCCTCGGGCGTGACCCAGACGATGTTCTGCGTCGGATCCTTGATGTCGCAGGTCTTGCAGTGCACGCAGTTGGCAGCGTTGATCTGCAGCCGCTCGCCGGTGCCGTCGTTGACGAACTCGTAGACCCCAGCCGGGCAGTAGCGGCTCTCGGGGCCGGCGTACTTCGCGAGGTTGATCTGCACGGGCACCGACGCGTCCTTCAGCGTCAGGTGCGAGGGCTGGTTCTCCTCGTGGTTGGTATTGCTGACGAACACGCTGCTCAGGCGGTCGAAGGTCAGCTTGCCGTCGGGCTTCGGGTACTCGATCTTCGTGCACTGGTCGGCCGGCAGCAGGTAGGCGTGGTCCGGCTTGTCGCGGTGCAGCGTCCACGGCGGGCCCTTGATGCCGAGCTTGGGGAACAGCCATTGCTCGATGCCGGTCATCAACGAGCCGATCAGGAAGCCTTTCTTGAACCAGGGCTTGAAGTTGCGCGAGGCCTGCAGCTCCTCGAACAGCCAGCTCTTTTCGTAAGCCTCGGGGTAGGCCGACAGCTCGTCGTGCTGGCGCCCGGCGGCCACCGCCGCGAAGGCCGCCTCGCCGGCCAGCGCGCCGCTCTTGATCGCCGAATGGCTGCCCTTGATGCGCGCCGCGTTCAGGAAGCCCGCGTCGCAGCCCACCAGCGCGCCGCCCGGGAACACGAGCTTGGGCATGCACTGCGGCATGCCGTTGTTGATGGCGCGCGCGCCATAGCTCAGGCGCTTGCCGCCTTCGAGGTGCTGGCGGATGCTCGGGTGAGTCTTCCAGCGCTGCATCTCCTCGAAGGGGCTGATCCAGGGGTTCTCGTAGTCGAGCCCGATCACGAGGCCGAGCGTCACCTTGTTGTCCTCGAGGTGGTAGAGGAAGCCGCCGCCGAAGGTGGGGCTCTGCACCGGCCAGCCGGCGGTGTGCACGACGTGCCCGGGCTTGGCCTTGGCCGGGTCGACCTCCCACAGTTCCTTGATGCCGATGGCCCAGCTCTGCGGGTCGCGCCCCTCGTCGAGCTTGAACTTCGCGATCACCTGCTTGCCGAGGTGGCCGCGCGCGCCCTCGGCGAGGATGGTGTACTTGGCATGCAGCTCCATGCCGAGCTGGAAGTTCTCGGTCGGTTCGCCATCCTTGCCGACGCCGAGGTTGCCGGTGGCCACGCCGCGCACCGAGCCGTCGTCCTTGTAGAGCACTTCGGCGGCAGCGAAGCCGGGGAAGATCTCGACGCCGAGCGACTCCGCGTGCTGCGCCATCCAGCGCACGAGGTTGCCCAGGCTCAGCACGTAGTTGCCGTGGTTGTGCATCGGCACGGGCACCAGCCAGTCGGGCGTGCGCTTGGCGCCGCCGCCTTCGCTCAGAAAAAGCACGTCGTCGGCGGTCACCGGCTGATTCAGCGGCGCGCCGAGTTCCTTCCAGTTCGGGATCAGCTCGTTGAGTGCGCGGGGGTCCATCACGGCGCCCGACAGAATGTGCGCACCCGGCTCCGAGCCCTTTTCGAGCACGACGACCGAGACCTCCTTGCCTTGTTCGGCCGCGAGCTGCTTGATGCGAATGGCGGTCGCGAGCCCGCCGGGGCCCGCGCCGATCACCAGCACGTCGTATTCCATCGCTTCGCGCGGGCCGTATTGGTCGAGGATCGCTTGCGGTGTCATGGCATTCCTTGAGCTGAACTGCCGGGCATTCTACGGGCGTCTCGCACAAAATCGAACGATCGTGCTATTCGCTTGGAGTCATTTCTCCAATGCGCTTGCGCGTGGGCAATCGTGTCGCGCCGGGGGCAGGGTGTTGTCAAGGCCGCGTGCTATCGTTTCCGCAACGCACAAGAAGGAGTACCCATGAGCTACTGCATCGATTTGTCCGGGCGCGTGGCGCTCGTCACCGGTGCGTCGAGCGGGCTCGGCACGCAGTTCGCGAAGACCCTCGCGGCGGCGGGCTGCGGCGTCGTGCTGGCCGGCCGCCGGGTGGAGCGCCTGAAGACGCTGCGCGCGGAGATCGAGGCGAACGGCGGTGACGCGCACGTTGTCACCGTCGACGTGACCGACATCCACAGCATCAAGGCGGCTGTCGCGCACGCCGAAACCGAGATGGGCACGCTCGACATCCTGATCAACAACTCGGGCGTGAGCACGACGCAGAAGCTGACCGACGTGACAGAGGACGACTACGACTACGTCTTCGACACCAACACCAAGGGCGCCTTCTTCGTCGCGCAGGAGGTCGGCAAGCGCATGCTGGCGCGCGCCAAGGGCGCGGCGCCGGGCACGTTCACGGGAGGGCGCATCGTCAACATCGCTTCCATGGCCGGGCTGCGCGTGCTGAGCCAGATCGGCGTCTATTGCATGAGCAAGTCGGCGGTGATCCACATGACCCGCGCGATGGCGCTGGAGTGGGGCAGGTACGGCATCAACGTCAACGCGATCTGCCCCGGCTACATCGACACCGAGATCAACCACCACCACTGGCACACCGAGCAAGGCAAGAAGCTGATCGACATGCTGCCGCGCAAGCGTGTGGGCCAGCCGCAGGACCTCGACTCGGTGTTGATGATGCTGGTGGCCAACGAGAGCCACTTCATCAACGGCGCGGTCATCCAGGCCGACGACGGCTTCGCGGTCTGATATGAATAAGCCCCCACGTCGCTTCGCTCCTGCCCCCCGAGGGGGCGCACGGCCGCTTGGGGCGGCCCGGCGCCGGCCGTGAGAGAGCTGTCTCTACTTGAAGCCCGCGTTCTCGGCGTCCTCATCGAGAAGGCGCACACCGTGCCGGACAGCTATCCGCTGTCCTTGAACTCGCTGGTCTCGGGCTGCAACCAGAAGACGGCGCGCGACCCTGTTCTCAACGCGACGGAGGCCGAGGTGCAGGTCGCCGTCGATGCGCTGAAGTCGCTCCACCTCGCCTTCGAGTCCAGCGGATCCCGGGTCAGCCGCTACGAGCACAACCTCGGGCGGGCGATGGCGCTGCCCTCGCAATCGGTGGCCATACTGGCGGTGCTGATGCTGCGCGGGCCGCAGACCAGCGCCGAACTGCGCATGAACTGCGAGCGGCTGCACCGCTTTGCCGACGTCTCCTCGGTCGAGGCCTTCCTCGTCGAGCTGGCGGAGCGCTCGGCCGAGAAGGGCGGCCCGCTCGTGATCAAGCTGCCGCGCGCCGCGGGCGCGCGCGAACCGCGCTGGGCGCACCTGCTGTGCGGCGCGGTCGACGTGGGCGCTCTGGCTGCCGCTGTCGACGCCGAAGACTTCGTCGCCGCCAGCGAACTCGCGACGCTGAAGTCGCGCCAGGCGGCGATGCAGGCACAGATCGACGAACTGCGTGGCCTGGTCGATCGGCTGTACGCCGAGCTGGGCGTCAACCGGTCTGCCTGAGCGGCCATCACACCAAACCTGCGACCCATGCGCATCGACATTCCCGACGAAAAGAAGCTCGTGTACGAGATGGTCATCCCGCTTCGCTGGGGCGACATGGACGCGATGGGCCACGTCAACAACACGCTGTACTTCCGGTACTTCGAGATCATCCGCATCGAGTGGCTGCACAAGCTGGGTGGGGCGCCCGATCCGCAAGGGCAAGGGCCGGTGATCGTCAACGCCTTCTGCAACTTCATCCGCCAGCTGGAGTACCCCGGCGACGTTCTCGCGAAGCATTACGTCGCCAACCCCGGGCGCACCAGCTTCGACACCTTCATCACGCTCGAACGCACCGACGAGCCGGGCGTGCTGTACGCGACCGGCGGTGCGACGACGGTGTGGATCGATTTCCCCAAGCAGCAGTCGGTGCCGCTGCCCGACTGGCTGCGCTCAGTGTTTTGAGGTCATCCCGGCTTTCGCCAGGCTTTTGCGGGGCCTTTCGCCGGGATGACCGCTACGCGCTCAGCAGCTTTTGCACCAGCAGCGGCGTCGTCGCCGCGTCGTACTTGCGCATCAGGCGCGCCCGGTAGACGTCGACGGTGCGCGGGCTGATGTCCAGCCGCTTGCCGATCTGCTTGCTGGTGAGTCCCTCGATCAGCAGCGCCGCGATCTCACGCTCGCGTGCCGTCAGGTCGGCCTTCAGCTGGCGCCGCGCCGACAAGTCCTCGAAGCTCCAGATGCCGGCCGCGTGCGGCTGGCGCGGGTTCAGCGCGCGCCCCGACACGTGGCACCAGAACAGCTCGCCGCGGCGCGGCCCGCCGGTGCGCTTCATCACCCGCTCGTCGGCATACCAGCCATTTCCGTTGAGGCTTGCGACGATGCGTGCACCGGTGCGCTCGAACTCGTCGTGCGTGGGATACAGCACCTCGAAGGACTGTCCGACCAGCTGCTCGCGCGTGGCGCCGAACATGTCGAGCACCTGCTGATTGCAGTCGACCATCAGGCGGTTGCGTGAAATCACGAGGCCGATCGGCGCCATGTCGAACGCGGTTCGGTAGTCCAGGAACTGCGGCGTTTCGCTCAACTCGGGCTTCTCCGGGGGCGGTTTAGTCAATTCTACGTAACGACTACGTAATGGGTTACGTAGTACGCTTCCGGCTTCGATCAAATCCACGCGGAGACGGCGAATGAACAAGGTGTATCCGAGCGCGGCCGAAGCGCTCAAGGGAATCGTCAAGGACGACCAGCTGCTGGCCGTCGGCGGCTTCGGCCTCTGCGGCATTCCGGAGGCGCTGATCGCGGCGCTGCGCGACACGGGCGTGAAGAACCTGACGGTGATCTCCAACAACGCGGGGGTCGACGGGTTCGGCCTCGGTCAGCTGCTGGAAACGCGGCAGATCAAGAAGATGATCTCCAGCTACGTGGGCGAGAACAAGGAGTTCGAGCGCCAGTACCTGGCCGGCGAACTCGAACTCGAGTTCACGCCGCAGGGCACGCTGGCCGAGAAGCTGCGTGCGGGCGGCGCCGGCATTCCGGCCTTCTTCACCCGCACCGGGGTCGGCACGATCGTCGCCGAGGGCAAGGAAACCCGCGAGTTCGACGGCCACCTGTACGTGATGGAACGTGCGTTGAAGCCCGAGGTGTCGCTTGTCAAGGCCCACAAGGCCGACCGCAGCGGCAACCTCGTGTTCCGCCGCACCGCGCGCAACTTCAACCCGGCGGCCGCGATGGCAGGGCACATCACCGTGGTCGAGGTGGAGCAGCTGGTCGAGGTCGGCGAGATCGATCCGGACGACGTTCACCTGGCCGGCATCTACGTTCACCGCATCGTCGTGAATGCCCATCCCGAGAAGCGCATCGAGAAGCGCACAACGCGTCCTGCAGCCTAAGGAGACCGAACATGCCCTGGACTCAAGATCAAATGGCCGCCAAGGCCGCGCAGGAACTCAAGGACGGCTACTACGTCAATCTCGGCATCGGCATCCCGACGCTGGTTGCGAACTTCGTGCCCAAGGACATCGAGGTCTGGCTGCAAAGCGAAAACGGGATGCTGGGGATCGGTCCGTTCCCGACCGACGACGAGGTCGATGCCGATCTCATCAACGCCGGCAAGCAGACGGTCACCACCATCCCGGGCTCGTCGATCTTCGGCTCGCACGACAGCTTTGCGATGATTCGCGGCGGCAAGATCAACCTCAGCATCCTCGGCGCGATGCAGGTCAGCGAAAAGGGCGACCTCGCGAACTGGATGATCCCCGGAAAGATGGTCAAGGGCATGGGCGGCGCGATGGATCTGGTGGCCGGCGTGGAACGCTGCATCGTGGTGATGGAGCACGTCGCCAAGAAGAAGGACGGCAGCACCGACCTGAAGATCCTGCCCAAGTGCACGCTGCCCCTCACCGGCGTGGGCGTGGTCAACCGCATCATCACCGACCTGGCGGTGATGGACGTGACGCCCGAAGGCCTGAAGGTGGTCGAGATGGCGCCCGGCGTGACCCGCGAGGAGCTGCAGCAGAAGACGGGCGTTCCGCTGCACTGACAAGGAGCACACGCCAACCCGTCACACCGGCGAAAGCCTGGCGAAAGCCGGGAAGGGGCCCTCAGCCGGCGTTCGCCGTCTGTGTGTGCGTGGGCTGGCGCGCGACTTCCTTGCGCTTCATCGAGAGGTACTCCGCGAGCTCCATTTCATGCAGCTGGCGCGGGTAGCGCTCCGTCGCCGTGAACCACTCGCGCATGCGGCGTTCGCGCCGTTCGTGCGGCGGCGCGGCGAGCGAATCGAGGTAGGCATCGATCGCGAGGTAGTAGCGCATCGTGTTGCGCTCGATCACGCCGCGCACGTTGTCGACGTAAACCGGCCGCCCGTCGGCGGCGCGGTCGACGACGGTGAATCCGATCTTGTCGCGTCCCACGGTGCCGAGGTAGCCCTGCATTGCCATGCGCGCGGCGAAGCCGAAGCCATATGAATACGAGATGTGCAGGAACGAGCGCTGCGCATCTAGCGCCACCGCCTCGAAGCTGATGCGGTAATCGTGCGTGCCCATCGGGCCGGTCGGCGCGGTCAGCAGCACCTTCAGGTGCTCCGGGCTGGCGGCGGCCAGACGGTAGTCGAAGTTCACCTCGTAAGCGTGCGCCACTGGCTGGTCGTGCTTGCGGCCGATGTGCAGTGCGAGCTTGTGCTCGTCCGACTCGCGGCCGGCGCGGCACTGTTTCACGTTGAATGGCAGGATCAGCACTTCGCACCACTGATTGGCCGCGCGCAGCGCCTTGTCCACGGTGCCGAACGGATGATCGACGACGGCGTACACGTCGCCGCGCAGGTTGCCCGCGCTCTGGCTGGAGCGGATGACCAGCGGCCGCTGGAACGCGTTGCGCTCCAGTTCAGCCGACAGCGCCGTGTGTTTCGCGCGCAGCGCATCGCCGGGGCCAGCCGCCTGCACTGCCAACGCGGTGCAGCACGCGGCGGCCGAGAGCAGCATCCGGCTCGCGAAGCGGGCGAAGCGGACGAGGGGGCGGGGCGACGGACGGGTCATGGCTTCGCTCGGACCCGGTGTCGCGCCCGCGGTTCCTCGATCAGGCGACGACAGTGCGTTACCAGCTGTTGGAAGCGTGAATTTGCGGGTTTCACCGGCGGAACCGCGTGAATCACAGCCAGTATTCCCACAATCGGGCGAGGCCTTCTTTCAGGCGGGGCGCCAGCGGACGTTGTTCCCACTGTTCGAGCGTGATCAGCGTCGAGGCGGCGAGGTCGCGCTGGAAGGCGGCGCGCATCTGCGCCGCGAAGTCCGCGCTCAGCACCACGGCATTGACCTCCTGGTTGTGCAGAAAGCTGCGCCAGTCCAGGTTGGTCGAGCCGATGGTCGACCACACGCCGTCGATGACCGCGGTCTTGGCATGCAGCAGTGCGTCGCGCCGCTCGTAGATCTTGAGGCCCGCGCGCAGCAGCTCGTCGTAGTAGGAGCGTCCGGCGTGAAAGATGAGCCCCGAGTCGGTCTTGCTGGGCAGGATCAGCTTCACGTCGACGCCGCGCCTGACCGCATCGATCAAGGCCGTACGCAGTTGCGGGTCGGGCGCGAAATAGGCGTTGGTGAGCAGCACCTCGGTCTCGGCGTTGTTGATCGCCGAGATCAGCGTCGCGTAGATCGCGCTGAAGGGCTCGTCGGGCGCGCCGCCGACCGCGCGCACGATCTCGTTGCCGCGCGGCGCCAGTGGCGGAAAGTAGTTGCGCGGCGGCAGCGCATCGCCCAGCTGCTTGTTCCAGGTGTCCAGGTACATCTTCTGGAATTCGCCCACCACCGGGCCTTCGATCTGCAAGTGAGTGTCGCGCCAGGGCAGTCCCTGATCCTTTGGCCGCAGGGCCTTCAGCGAACTGCCCGAGTACACGCCGCTGATGTTGATGCCGCCCAGGAAGGCGATGCGGCCGTCGGCGATCAGCAGCTTGCGGTGGTCGCGCTGGTTCACGTTCCAGCCGGCCTTGGCGAGCAGTGGATTGACCGGGTTGAACTTCAGCAGCTTGACGCCCGCGTCTGCCAGCGGCTTGAAGAACTCGGCCGGCGTGCCGAGCGTGCCCACCGCGTCGTAGATGATGCTGACAGGCACGCCTTCGCGCTGCTTGGCGATCAGCGCGTCGGAGAAGCGGCGGCCCACCTCGTCGTCCTCGATGATGTAGGTCTCCATGTTGATGTGGTCGCGTGCGCCCACGATCGCCGCGAGCATCGCGCGGTAGGTGTTGTCGCCGTCGATCAGCAGCGTCACCTTGTTGCCGGCCACCAGCGGGCTGTCGACCACCGCCTGTTCGATGGCGAGGTGGCGCTCGAGGATGTTGGTCTCGGGGGAGCGCCGTTTCAGCTCGTCGATGATGGCCTTGCTGCGTGCCGCCGAGAGCGGTCCGCGGGCGTTCTCGACCTGCGGCCGCACGCTGCGCGGTGCGGCCATGTCGGGATGGATCTG
>CAJPFZ010000002.1 GCA_905339355.1 Burkholderiaceae bacterium | reverse complement strand
TCCTGGATGGTGCCGATGAGGATCTCGTCCTTGGTGATGCCCTGCGACTTCTGCGCCTGCGCGGAGAAGGCCGCCAGGGCCAGGATCGAGAGAGCCAGAACAGTCTTGCGTTTCATGTGTGTCTCCTTCATGTGTACATCGCTTCGATGCGGTCGGCGTACTTCTTCTCGACGAGTTTGCGTTTGAGCTTCATCGTCGGCGTGAGTTCTTCGTCTTCGGCGGTCAACTGGTTTTCGAGCAGGAAGAATTTCTTGATCTGCTCGACACGCGCCATCTTCTTGTTGACCCGCTCGATCTCGCTCCAGATCAGGTCCTGGATCTCCTTCGCACGTGTGAGGCTCGCGTAGTTGGAGAACGGGATGTCGTGCTCCTGCGCGTACTTCTCGACGTTCTCCTGATCGACCATGACGATGGCCGTCAAGTAGGCGCGCCGGTCGCCCACCACCACCGCGTCGGTGATGTAGGGCGAGAACTTGAGGTCGTTCTCCAGCTCGCTGGGCGTGATGTTCTTGCCGCCGGCGGTGATGATGATGTCCTTCATCCGGTCGGTGATCTTGAAGTAGCCGTCGGCATCGACGAAACCCACGTCGCCGGTGTGCAGCCAGCCGTCGGCGTCGATGGTCTCCGCGGTCTTCTCGGGCAGGTTGAGGTAGCCCATGAAGACATTGGTGCCGCGCACCAGGATCTCGCCCGTGCCCGGGTCGATCTTGACCTCGGTGTAGGGCGCGGTGGTGCCGATCATGCCGGGCTTGATGCGCTCGGGCGGCGTGTAGGTGGCGGCGCCGCAGGTCTCCGTCATGCCCCACACCTCGAGCATCGGCACGCCCAGCGCGAGGAACCATTTCACCAGGTCGGGCGAGATCGGCGCCGCGCCGGTGACGAGAAAGCGCGCCCGGTGGATGCCGATCAGCTTGCGCACGTTGTCGAGCACCAGCACGCGCGCGAGGCGGAACTTCCATTGCAGCGAGGCCGGCACCGGCTGGCCCGCCAGCACCAGCTCGGCGATGCGTGTGCCGACGCCCAGCGCCCAGGCGTAGGCCACCTGCTGCAGGCGGCTCGCTTCGCGCAGCTGGATCGTCACGCCCGAATAGAACTTCTCCCACACCCGCGGCACCGCGGTGAAGACGGTGGGCGCGATCTCGCGCACGTTCTCGGGCACCGTCTCGGGGTTCTCGACGAAGTTGAGCTTCGAGCCGGTGTACATCGCAAAGTACTCGCCGCCGATGCGCTCGGCGATGTGGCACAGCGGCAGGAAGCACATGCGCTCGTCGTGTTCGTCCTGCGGCGCGATCGCGTTGTAGCCGCGCACGGTGTGCACGATGCCGCGGTGGCAGTGCATCGCGCCCTTGGGCTTGCCGGTGGTGCCCGAGGTGTAGACGAGGATCGCGAGGTCCTCCGGACGGCAGGCCTTGACCCGCGCGTCGAGCTCGCCGGGGTGCTGCGCGAGGTGGGCGCGGCCCGACTCGCGCAAGGCGTCGAGGCTCATCACCTGCGGATCGTCGAGGTCGCGCAGGCCATCCATGTCGAAGACGACGATCTTGCGCAGCCGCGGCAGCTGGTCGCGCACCTCGAGCGCCTTGTCGAGCTGCTCTTCGTCTTCGACGAAAAGCACTGTCGTGGCCGAGTCTTCGCAGAGGTAGTGCACCTGGGTCGGCGCATCGGTCGGGTAGATGCCGTTGGAGATGCCGCCGCAGCTGAGTACCGCCAGGTCGGCCAGCACCCATTCGACGACGGTGTGCGAGAGGATCGACGCGCAATCGTGCGGCTGGAATCCGAGCGCCATCAGCCCGTGGGCAATCTCGCGCACCGCCTGCGCCGTGTGCGACCAGGTCCAGCTGCGCCACAGGCCCAGTTCCTTCTGCCGCATGAAGACGGCGTCGCCGCGCAGGGCGGCGGCGTTCCAGAACATCTCCGGCAGCGTTTCGCCTTGCACGACGATCTCGTGCTTGGGCTCGATGTGCTTCAGATCCCACAGATTGCTCATCGCCAGGTCTTCTTCTTTTTCCAGCGCCGCTCGCCGCGCACACCCACCTCTTTCATGCCGAGGTAGAACTCCTTGATGTCGTCCTTCTCGCGCAGCTTGGCGCAGTCGTCTTCCATCACGATGCGGCCGTTCTCCAGCACGTAGCCG
>CAJPFZ010000001.1 GCA_905339355.1 Burkholderiaceae bacterium | reverse complement strand
CCCACCCGCTGGTGCGGCAACTGCAGCACGCGGCAGACGTGCCGGTCTACGACGGCATCGCTTGCGCCGCGCACCCGACGGCGGCGCTGGCCGTGCAGCTCGAAGGCCCCTGCCCCGAGAAGAAGCGGCGCCTCGTCGTGCAAGCCCTGCTGCTCGACTCGCTTGGTTGAGAGCTTGAGAGGTTGAGAGGCAACCCGCCTCAGGCGGAAAGCGAGGCGCCGCAGCGCGAGCAGAAGCTCGCCATCGCCGGCGCGGGTGCGCCGCAGCGCATGCAATGCCGCGCGGCCTCGCGATCCACGTCGAGCGCAGGCGGCGCCATGCTGCCGGCCGCCAGTTCGACCAGACCCGGCACCTGTGCGCTCGGACCGCGCAGCGCGCCCTCGCCGCGGTTGAGCAGGTCGATGCGGGCCTGATCCTCGCGCGCCATCGGCGCGACGAGCACGCTCTGGTTGCGCGCGAAGTCGACCAGGTGGGCAGCCAGCGCCTTCGTTTCCTTCTCGGTCGAGAACATCGCCGTCACCTGGCGCGCCTCGTCCTTGCCGAACACCACCGATTCGACAAGCGCGCGCCACACCCGCAGCGTCATCGCCTCGGTGCGCACGACGTCGTTCTCCGTGTTCATCCGGCTCGAGAAGTTGTTGCCCGTGCCGATGCGCGAGGTCTGGTAGGCGCCCGCCATCTCGACCCACACCAGCACCGAATGGAAGTTGAAGCGCCCCCACAGCTTGCCCGACGACTGGAAGCAAAAGCCCGCCACCAGCGCCAGGATGGCCGCGTTGCCGGCGAGCGAGATGCGGTTGTCGCTCCAGCCGGCGAGCACGTCGAAACCGCGCACGAACAGCATCGCCATGCCCACCGACACCACCACCAGCACCACGGCATACAGATCGAGCAGCAACAGCGGCAGGTGGCGCCGGTCCGCAAGCGCCGCCGAGAAACTCGGCGCCTTGGTACCGGGCACCGGCAGCGGCTGTGTTTCCTCGAACAGCTCGCCGGTGAAGCTGCCGCTGGGCGTGCTCGCCGGCGTCAGCGGATCGATGCGGGCGTAGCGGCGGTTGGGAATGCGCTCGGTCCACTCCGACTGCAGCGTGCGGTCGAGTTCGTCCATCAGCGTGGACGGCGGCGCGCTCATCGAGACGCGGCCCTGTTCGACGCTCGCGCGCGTCTGCGGCGCCGTGTCCACCTGCGCCAGCACCGCCGCCATCGCAAGCCCCGAGGCGACGAGCGCGGTGCCGAGCATCACGAAGGTCTGCGTGTTGAGCGAAAAGCCGCGCAGCGACGGCAGCTGCGGGCCGACCAGCCCGATCAGCACCGGCCCGAGGATGGCGACGGCCACCAGCCCGATCAGCGAAGCCGCCGTGAGCCGGGCCTGGCTTTGCTGCAGCACCGGCTTGAGCAGGAAGAAGGCTCCGAAGAGAAAGTACAGGATGCCGATCCAGGCCCGCGTGGATTCGGTGCCGAAGACCAGCCACGAAAACAGAAAGCTCGCGAGCGTGGCGACGATCGCCGCGAGGTTGAAGGCATAGCGCCGCGCGAGGAACTGCACCTGGCGCGGTGCGGTGATCAGCGTCGGCGCCCAGTGGTACAGCATGCCCTCGACGGCGCCCTTGGGCTCGGGATAGGTCAGGCTGCCCTGGCGCAGGATGTCCTTCACCTCGTCGGCAGCCGCCGAGCCGCCGGTCGCACCCACCGGGATTTCCGGCGCGAGCGATGCCGGCCGACCGCGGCCGAAGAAGAAGCGCAGCCGCCGCGCAGCCGTGGCCGCACACAGCAGGCCGGCCGACAGCATGGCCAGCCCCACCAGCAGCGGCGCGCCGGCAAGTCGCAGCGAACCCGCCTGCATCGCGTCGCGCGCCCACCAGAGCGCCACCACGCCGGCACCGATCAGCAGCGCCGCGCACAACCACAGCAGCCGGTTCTGCAGCTGGTACGGGTTGGGAAGTTCGAGGAGCTTGCTGTCGGAGCTGTAGTCGTAGGCCATCGTGCGATCAGGACTTGTCGGCGCGCTTGATGGATTCGATCTTGCCGAGGTTGGCCTCGTCAAGCGCTTTGTGCAGCGCCTGCAAGTCCATGTGCTCGCCGCTGGCTTCGACCATCACCCCGTTGCCGAGAAAGACCGTCACCTCGGCGCGGCTGCCGTCCTTGTGCGCCTCTTCATGCACCGTGCGGTTGCCCCGCTTGTAGGTCTTCTCCGTCTTGGTGTCGTTTTCGCTCTCGCTGCTCACCTGGGCGAAGCCGGCCACCGCCGCGAAGGCGCCCATGCCGCCCATGTCGGTGATCTTGAAGTCGACGCGCCTGCCATCGGCCGCGTAGGTCGCCCGCGCGCCCGATCCGCCGAGGCCCATCGCCTGGCCGCTCTGGACTTCGAACGATTCGCGCGGCATGCCGGCGAGCGTGGCTGGCAGCAGCGCCTTCAGGTCCTGCGCCGGGATCGCCGCGCCGCCGCCGAGGGCGCCCAGCATCTCGCCCATCGCCTTGCCGGCTGCCTCACTGTCGCCCGACTTCTGGGCCGCTTCCACGCGCTTGCCGGCTTCTTCCATCTTCCTGGCCATCTCCTCCATCCGCGCGGTGTCGATGCTCACCTTGCCGCCGGGCGTGCTGATCGTGATGTCGCCATCGGCCGAGCCCATCGACCCCATCGAGCCCATCGGCCCGTGCGTCGGCATCACGGCGGCCGAGATCGTCGCCAGCAGCACGCCGGCGACCACGCCGCAGACGACCACCGCCGCGGTGTAGCCGCCCGCCTTCTCCGGCGGACACTTCATCACCACCGGCAAGCCGAGGTAGATCAGGTAGATCGAATAGACCGCGGCAACGATGCCGAGGATCGACAGCGACGGCAGCAGCCCGAAGATGCCGCCGACGAAGCTCGCGGTGGTGCCGTAGGCGACGAGCTTGAGCGCGCTGACCTGGTTCTTGCGCCCGCCGAAGGTCGGCGCGAGCGCATCGACCACCAGCGCGAGCACGAACACGATGCCCAGCGACAGCACGTAGCCGACGATCATGCGCGTGAGGCCCGACATCACCGGCACCCGGTAGTTCACGCCGAAAGCCCCGATGCCGAACAGCGACAACCCGATGAACGAGGCGATCGCCGGAATCGCCGCGAGGAAGACGATGTAGCTCGTGTAGAGCGACTTGACGTCGGCCGGCTCCTGGTCGATCTGCGGCCAGGTCGTCTTGGGCGTCAGAAGGATGTCTTTGACTCGTTGTACGAGGTTCATGGTCTTGCTCCGTTGGAATGGGGCCGGGGTGGCCGGCCGCGCATTGTCACCGCTGGCAGAGGTCGGCGAACAGCTTGGCGGCCACGTCGCTCGCCTGCGCCTGCACGAGGTCCGTGTAGGCCCCGAGCAGGTCGGCGCCGGCGTACGACTCCTCGCGCGAGAGCTGGCTCGACACCGCCTGCCCGCGCGCCGAGGCGAGCGTGATCGCCGCGTTGACCGACACCTCGTTGAGATCGAGCCGGCGGTTGGCGTTCGCCTGCGAAGTGACGGTGCCCTGCACCACGTAGTCGGCGGCGCCTCGCGACATCACGCGCATGCCGGCCTGGCGCAGCCGCTCGGCAAGCGTGTTGCCGAACAGGCCGCCGCGCGCGCGGGCCGCGCCGAGTCGGTTCTCGACCAGCTCGACCCGCACCCGCGCCCCGCGGCGCGAGGCCGGGCAAGTGACGCCGGCGATGGCCTGCTGGAACGCCAGCAGGCGGCCCTCGGGCGTGGCGCGGTCCATCTTTTCTTCTTCGGCGGAGAACGAGAACCCGCCGCCCGAACGCGATTGCGGCGGCGGCGGTGCCTGCGTCGCCGCGTCCCCCGGCGAGGGCGACACGGCCGCGACCGTCACCTGCGCCGCCTTGGCCTGCGCCTGCGTCGCATAGCGGCCTTGGGGGTACTTCTCGAGATAGGCGCGGTAGGCCGACGGGCTGTTCGACTGGCTGATCACCGACCACAGTTCGGCTTCCACCGCAGCGCCATTCGGTGCGGCCGAAGCCACCGCGCCGCCGATGGGCGGCAGGAAGTAGAAGTCGCCTTCGAGCGAGGTGCTCTCCCATGGGATCTGCCGGCCGGCCGAATCCTGCTTGACGGCGACGCGGGTGCGCTTGAACACGTCTTCGACCTTCAGGCCGGGCGTGGCCATGTGCTTGAGCAGGTAGCTCGTGTACAGGCCGTTGGCGCCGGCGCCGTCGGCCGCTTCGGCACCCGGCGCGGTGGCGAACGCGACGATCGAGCCGGTGGGCGCGTCCATCTGCGCGAGGCCGGTGGTGGCCGAGCGCGAGCCGCGTGCGAACGGGTTGTTGCGACAGGCGTCGAGGATCACGATGTTGAGCGGGTTCTTGGCCGCCTCCATCTTCTCGAGCACCAGGCCCACGTCGAAGGCCTTGTAGGGCACCTCGTCTTCGCGTTCGATCGCCGCATCGATCGGGATCAGGAAGTTGCGGCCCTTCACCTGCACGCCGTGGCCGGCGTAATAGAACAGGCCCACGCCGCCGTGCAAGGCATCTCCGAACTGGCGCACCGCGTCGAACATCTGCTTCTGCGAGGCGTTTTGCACGTTGATGACTTTGAAGCCCAGCCTGTTCAGCGCGTCGGCCACCGC